>DATNKC010000303.1:0-4114 GCA_035603615.1 Steroidobacteraceae bacterium
TTCGCGTCCAGTCTCGACCAGGCCGGCGTGTTCGCGCGGAGCGCCGGCGATGCGGCAGCGGTCCTGCAAGTGATGGCCGGATTCGATCCGCGCGACTCCACCAGCGTCGATGTGCCCGTACCCGACTATTCCAAAGCCTTGGGTCAGCCCCTCAAGGGGATGAAGATCGGTCTGCTGCGGGAATTCTTCGAAGGCCTGGAGCCGCGCAACGCGGCCCTGCTCGAGGACGCGCTGAATATCTACACGGGCTTGGGCGCTGAAACACTCCAGGTGAGCCTGCCGCATCTGCCGCTATCGGTGCCCACGTACTACGTGGTGGCCCCGGCGGAATGCTCCTCGAATCTGTCGCGCTTCGACGGCGTGCGTTATGGCTACCGCTGCGAAAACCCAAAAGACCTCATGGATTTGTACAAGCGCTCGCGCGGCGAAGGCTTCGGCGCGGAAGTGAAGCGGCGCATCATGACCGGCACCTATGTCTTGTCCGCGGGCTACTTCGATGCGTACTATTTGAAAGCACAAAAGGCGCGGCGTCTGATCACCGACGATTTCCGTGCGGCGTTCGACAAGGTCGATCTGGTGATCGGGCCCACGACCCCGACGCCGGCCTTCGACATCGGCGCCAAGATGGATGATCCCGTCCTCATGTATCTGAACGACATCTACACCATCGGCGCGAACTTGGCGGGGCTTCCCGGCGTATCGGTGCCCTGCGGCTTCGTCGAGGGCTTGCCCATGGGCTTGCAGTTGATCGGACCGCATTTCGCGGAGGCGAAATTGTTGAACGCGGCCCATCAATATCAACAAGCCACGGATTGGCACACGCACGCGCCGCGGGGATACACCTGATGAGCGACTGGGAAGTTGTCATCGGGCTCGAGATCCACGCGCAGCTCGCGACTCAGTCGAAGATCTTCTCCGGATCGCCGACCGCGTACGGCGCACCGCCGAACACCCAGGCCGATCTCGTCGACTTAGCCTACCCCGGCGTGCTGCCGGTATTGAATGCCCGCGCAGTGCAGATGGCGGTGAAATTCGGACTGGCGGTTGACGCCACGGTCGCGCGCCGCTCGGTGTTCGCGCGCAAGAATTATTTCTATCCGGACCTGCCGAAGGGCTACCAGATCAGCCAGTACGAGTTGCCGGTGGTCGCGCGCGGTTCGCTCAACATCATGCTGGATGACGGCGCCGTCAAGACGGTGGGTATTACGCGCGCACACCTGGAGGAAGACGCCGGCAAATCGCTGCACGAGGGTCTGGCGAATGCCTCCGGAATCGATTTGAATCGAGCGGGCACACCGCTGCTCGAAATCGTCTCCGAACCCGATATGCGATCCGCCAAAGAAGCCGTCGCGTACATGAAAAAGATTCACACGTTGGTGCGGTATCTAGAGATCTGCGACGGCAACATGCAAGAAGGCTCATTCCGTTGCGATGCCAATGTATCGGTGCGGCCGCGCGGTCAGGAAAAATTCGGTACGCGCGCCGAGATCAAAAATTTGAATTCATTTCGGTTCGTCGAGAAAGCGATTCAGTACGAAGTGGCGCGGCAGGTCGAGCTCATCGAGAGCGGCGGCAAGGTGGTGCAGGAGACCCGCCTGTACGACTCCGACAAGGATGAGACCCGCTCGATGCGCTCCAAGGAAGAGGCCAACGACTATCGGTACTTTCCAGATCCGGACCTGTTGCCGGTCGAAATTGACGAGCCGTTCATCGAATCGGTGCGGGCGACGCTGCCCGAGTTGCCGGACCAGAAGGCGGCACGATTCGCGCGCGACTTCGGTCTCTCGGCCTATGATGCCGGTGTTTTGAGCGCCAGCCGCGAACTGGGCGCCTATTTTGAAGCGGTGGTGGCGGGCTTGAGTGGAGCCCACGCGAAGCTCGCGGCGAATTGGGTCATGGGCGAGCTGTCCGGCGCGCTCAATCGCGACAGCGTCGATCTCGAACATTCCCGCGTCAACCCGCAGCAGCTGACCGGCCTGTTGAAGCGAATCGCGGATGAGACGATTTCCGGCAAGATTGCCAAGGAAGTGTTTGAGGCCATGTGGTCCGAGGGCAAATCCGCGGATGACATCATCGAGGCGAAGGGGCTGCGGCAGATCACCGATGCGGGCGCCATCGAAAGCGTGATCGATGCCATCATCGCCGCGAATCCGAAGCAGCTGGCGGATTATCGATCGGGCAAGGACAAGCTGTTCGGCTTCTTCGTCGGTCAGGTGCAGAAGGCAACGGGCGGCAAGGCCAATCCCGCCCAGCTCAACGAGCTGCTGAAGGCCAAATTGGGCGGCGGAAATGCATGACCGCGATACGCTGCATCGTTTTTTGTTCGATCGCTTCCCGATACGGGGACATTTGGTCCACTTAGACGCCGCATGGCGCGCATTGATCGAGCATCGCCAATATCCGGACGCGATCCGCGAGACCTTGGGCGAAGCGGTCGTGGCCTCGCTGTTGCTGGCGGCCACGATCAAGTTCGAGGGAGTTTTGTCATTGCAGTTGCAGGGCGACGGACCGATGCATCTGTTGCTGGCTCAGTGCACCAGCGGTTTAGGCGTGCGGGGCCTGGCTCGTTACGGCGATTTGCCCGCCGGCGCAACGCGTAAGATCAGTGAACTCATCGGCAACGGCAATCTGACCGTCACCCTGGAAACCGATGACGCCGCGCAACGCTATCAAGGCATCGTGCCGATTGAGGGCGAGCGACTCGCCGAGTCATTGCAGGCCTATTTTCAGAATTCAGAGCAATTGCCGACGCGGCTGTGGCTGCATGCGGACGCGCAGGGGGCCTCAGGCATGCTGCTGCAGAAACTTCCCGGCGCGAGTTCGCTGCCGCCTGCCGATGCGGCGCTGGTCGAGGACGCGTGGCGGCGTGTGCAGCTCATTGCCGATACCCTGACGCCGGAAGAGCTGCGCACGCTCGAGGATGCGGAGATCCTGCACCGATTGTTCAATGAAGATGATCTGCGCTTGTTCGAACCCTCGCCGGTTTATTTTCGCTGCCGCTGTTCCCGTGAGCGTGTCGCCGGCATGCTGCAGGGCTTGGGCGAGGCCGAAACCCGCAGCGTGATCGCGGAACGCGGCAAGGTCGAAGTGCACTGCGACTTCTGCAATCGCGCCTACGTTTTCGACGCGGTGGATGTGGAGCAGCTGTTCAAAGCTCCGGTGGTCGCCGACAGCGGCAGTTCCGTGCACTGATATTACGGCGACGCGGGCACACTTAGTCCTGCTTGCGGCCGCGCTAACAGGGGCCGCATTGGCGGGTATCGCGCGGTCACAAGACCTCGGCCGTAACGCCGGCAATACTCCGTTCTATTCGCGCAGCTTTGAGCCGATGCCGTCGGCCGCGGCGCTGGCCACGCTCGGACGGCAATTATTTGCCGATCCCGCCCTGTCCGCCTCCGGAAAAATCGCCTGCGCGACTTGCCATGATCCGAAGCACGACTTCGGGCCCGCCAATACTCAGGCAGTGCAGCAGGGCGGTGCGGACGGGCGCAGCTTCGGTGTTCGTGCCGTGCCCTCGCTCAAGTACACGCAGAACACGCCGCCCTTCACCGAGCATTTCGTCGACGATGACGGAGACGACAGTGTCGATCAGGGTCCCGCCGGCGGACGCACTTGGGATGGGCGCTCTCAGTCTTTTCACGATCAGGCGCGCTTGCCTCTGTTCTCATCGTTTGAAATGGCCAACCAGGATTCCGACGCCGTGCTCGCGAAAGTGCAGGCCGGCCACGACGCGCAATTTCGCGCCGTCTTCGGCGAAAAAGTCTTCGACGATCAGGCGCTGGCCTTCAAGGGCGTGCTCATGGCGCTCGAGGCCTATCAACAAAGCCCCGCGGAGTTCTATCCCTACAGCAGCAAGTACGATGCCTACCTGAAAAATGAGGCCGCGTTGAGCGCGCAGGAGTTGCGGGGATTGACCGCCTTCAACGATCCCGAAAAAGGCAACTGCGCCCGCTGCCATCCGAGTGCAAAGATCAAAGGCGCGTTGCCGCAGTTCACCGATTTCGGTTTCGCCGCGATCGGCGCGCCGCGCAATCGGGCGATCCCCGCCAACGCCGATCGTCGCTACTACGATTTAGGGTTGTGCGGACCCTGGCGTACGGATTTGCAGGACCGC
>DATNKC010000304.1:0-3715 GCA_035603615.1 Steroidobacteraceae bacterium
GATTGGGAGAAAGCCCGGGTCATTCTCTTCAGACAATTGACCGACCTCTCTTAAGCGCTTGAGAAAGTTCCTCCTCACTTTGGCCGCGGCACTCGCGGCGTTGATGTGCTCGCAAGCGCTAGCCTGGGGCGATCTCGGCCATGAAGTCACCGCGCTGATCGCCTATCGGCACCTATCATCGACGGCCAGAGCGGCGCTGGACGCTCTGCTGGCGAGCGACACCGACACGCTGACGGCCGGCGACTTTGCGAGCCGGGCAACGTGGGCAGACAAATACCGCAACGCGCATCGCGAGACCGCCGCCTGGCATTTTGTGGACATCGAGATCGACCGGCCGGATCTCAAAGATGCTTGCTTCGGATTTCCGACCTTGCAAGGAGGGCAATGGGCGAGCCAAGGTCCTGCGCAGGACTGTGTGGTGAACAAGATCGATGAATTCGCGGCCGAGCTCAAAAACCCGTCAACACCGGCGGCGGAACGGTTGCTGGCGCTAAAGTTTCTAATTCACTTCATGGGCGATCTGCACCAGCCGCTGCACGCCGCCGATCACCACGACCGCGGCGGCAACTGTATTGGACTCTCTCCGCCGCAGGGTGCACAGAATAATCTGCATGCCTATTGGGATGTGAATGTCGTCAATGCGTTGGGTCACTCGGCCGCACAAATCGCCGAGCAACTCGACGCGCGGCTGAGCGCGGCCGATATCACGGCTTGGACGCGAGGCACACCGCAGAGCTGGGCCATGGACACGTTTGAGGTCGGCCGGCACGATGCCTATGCGCTACCGTCCACGCCAACCTGCCAGAGCGGCGGATCGGTGGCGCTGCCGCCGGCCTACATGGCCCAAGCCGAAAAAGATGCCGCCACGCAGCTACTCAAGGCGGCGGTTCGCCTGGCGGCGGTGCTCAACGACGCGCTGGGCTAGTGCAGCGGCACCGGCCCCATTTCGGCGCCGGCAAGCTTGATGTGCAGCACCTCCGCCAGGGTCGGCGCTATTTGCCGCATGTCGATTTCCCCCAGGGATTTTCCTTTAGGGATGTGTGGCCCAATGATGAAGAATGAAGAGCGCATTTCCGCGCGCTCCGGCACATAGCCGTGCATGCCCAGATTGCTGGGCGCAGTAATCAGCGGCATTGAAAGGCTGTAGGCCATTTCATAGCCGATCTTGAGCGAAACCAAGAACGCGGCATTCGGGAAGCCGCGTCCCTGGCGCATTTCCTCCTGCGACCAGATTCGATCGATTCCATTGGCCGGCTCGCTTGCGAGCTTGTCGAGCAGGCCCTTCACGCGGGCTCGAACCTGTTCATCCGTCGGATCGGCGAGCACCACCGCGGCGCTGCCGCCGGCCGGCCAAAGCATGGCTTTCCAATCCGTCACCTTGTTGTCTTTGTCGACGCTGAAGAGTCCCGCCTCGCGGAAAGCCGCGTACAGATTCACGTCATGTTCGACCGCGGCAAACCCATGGTCGGACACGACGCAGACCGTCGCGCGCCCGGGCGCGGCTTTTTCGGCGGCGGCCCGCAGCGATCCGACCAGGGCATCCAATCGTTCCAGTGTCTGGTTCGATTTCGGGCTAAAAGGACCGGAGGCGTGCTCCTCAGTGTCCAATCCGGTCAAGTAGACGGTGAAGAACCCAGGGTGTTTTTTTTCCAGCAAGCGGATCGCGAAGCGCGCGCGGATTTCGTCTTCCGCGACTGTTTCCTCCATTCCGCCGGGATAGCGGCCGAGTTCGGCCGACAACTCCTGCTCCAAGCCTTGGGTGCTCAAGGCGCGCTGCAATTTGAGATCATCGTCCGTGCCGGCGCGCCAGATCTGCGGCAAATTGTAGGTGATCTTTGCCCCGACACTCACCGGCCAATAGATATTCGCCGTCTCGATGTTCGCCGCGGCCGCAGCGTCCCACAGCGTCGGCACCTTGATATCTTCGGCGTACCAGTACCAACCGCGTTGATTGAGCAGCTTGGGATCGAAGGTCGTATTGTCGAATATGCCGTGCTTGGCCGGCGAGGCGCCCGTCAATAGCGTGGTGTGGCTTGGATAGGTCAGCGTCGGCAGTACGCCGCGGACGCCCTGCGCATACGCGCCATCCGCCATGAAGGCCCGCAGGTTCGGCACTTTGAGAGCGTGGCGCTGAGCGTCGATCACGGCTTCCGGCTTCATGCCATCGACCGAAATGAGCATCACCAGCGGCGCATTAGCCGGATCGTTCGCGGCCGCGGCAGGCGAGCAGATGAACAGCCACACACAGCACAACGGGAGGCTGTACTTCATGGGGCACCTGAGTCTTGCAGACTCTGAAACAATTGCAGAAACTCTTCGGCCGCCACGTGCACATTGCGCTGCCAATCCTCGGCTGCCGTGTGGTCGGCGCCGTCGGTCACATATTTTACGCAGGCAAATCGCGCATTTTCGTGCCAGCACACTTTGGCCAACGCGTACGCCTCCATGTCGATCACCGCGCAGTCCACTTCGATGTCCGCTGTCGCGAACGAGTCGCCGCTGCCGCAGATCCCAGCCGGCAGGTGAGTGAACACCGGATCGAAAATCAGCGATGAGGGTGCTTCATCGTAGGGCGTGACCCCGAGCGCGAAGCCCATGCCGCTGACATCCATGTCGCGCTGGACAAATTCCTGGCACGCCACCAGCGTGCCGGACGCGAAGCAGCGGCTGCCCGCGGAACCAAAATTCACGACCAACGGCATCTCTCCTCCCTGCTGCGCATAGCGGGATAACTCCTTGGTGAGCGCAATGGCTGCGTTAACCTTGCCCACGCCGCAATACAGCACCGGCACGCCTGCGGCCTCGAATACACCTGCGGACTCGACGCGCAACGCGATCACGACAATGATGCCCGGCAATTCAGACATGGCCGCGCGCCGTTAGTAGATGATGGAGGCACGTAGCCGCAAATCCCGCCAGGCGTAGTCCTGGACAATGCGCAGATCGATCAATGCCAGGAGCGCCTTGAGCTCGTAGCCGGCGCGACCGCACAAATCGGCGGCAGCGCTCATGGTCCCGCCGGTGGCCAAGACGTCATCGACCAGCACGACGCGGCCGCGGCCTTCTTGCATCTCCAAGATGCCCGAGCCGTATTCGAGGTCATAGGCCACATCAACCACGGGCGGGGGCAACTTACCCTGCTTGCGGACCAGAACAAATCCTTTGTGCCGGCGCTGCGCCAGCGCTGCACCCAGGATAAATCCGCGCGACTCGATTGCCGCCAGCGCGTCGACCTCCCGCCATTCTTGAGCGCTCAGCAACGCATCCAGCGCATCCACCGTGGCCTCGAAGTGATCGCGCAGCAAAGGGGCGATATCGCGGAACAAGATTCCTGCGCGCGGAAAATCCGGCACGTCCCTGATCGCCTGCTTCAAATCCGGCATAAGTCCTCACTGGCAGCATCCCGGCCTCAAGTTTAGCGGCTAACCGGCCAAGAATCCCGCCAGAACCCTTTCGCCGTCCACGATGCTATCCTGCGCGCCTGGGCGTGCGCGACGATATTAAGGTAAAAAGTTCCGAATGATTCTGGTCATCGATGTCGGCAATACGCGCCTCAAATGGGCCTGGCTTACGAGCACCGGACTGTCCGACCAGCAGGCCGTGGTCCACCGTGATGCCAAGCCGGGTATTTGGACCACGACACTGTTCGAATCGGGGCAAAAACCCAGCCGGGTCTTGGTCTCGAACGTCGCAGGGCCTGTTATGGCAAAGACGC
>DATNKC010000305.1:0-2495 GCA_035603615.1 Steroidobacteraceae bacterium
GGAGACTTTGGGGGTCGCGCGCTTCGCGCTGTATTTGAGCGCGTTACCGATCAGGTTGCACCAGACCTGGCGGATCACCACCGGGTCGGCCTGCACGGACGGCAAGTCAGCGATGTCGATCTGCGGCGCAGGGCCTGCATATAGCGTCCGGACTTCGCTCGCGGCGGCGTCGGCGAGCAGGGTCATGTCGACGCAGTCAAACTGCAACGCCGACCGGCCGGCGCGGGAAAATTCCAGCAGGCTGACGATGAGCTCGTCCATCTTCTGACTGCCTGCGCGAATGATACTTAAGATTCTGCGGCCCTCATCGCCGAGTTGCTCGGCGAATTCGCTTTCGAGGATGGCGGCAAATCCGTCCATGGAACGCAGCGGCGCACGCAGGTCGTGCGAAATCGAGTACGAAAAGGACTCCAAGTCATGGTAGGCGGCCGCCAATTCTGCCGATCGCTGCTTTTCGCGCAGGTGCAGTTCCGCGTTTTCCCGCCGCAGCCGCTGTACGTCCAGCGCGCGCTCGATGACGGGCAAAATCACATTGAGTCTGAAGGGCTTGAGAATATAGTCGAGCGCGCCTCCCTGCATGGCTCGTACCGCCGTATCGATGGTGCCATGCCCGGTCATCACCAACGCACCGATGGACGGATCGATTTTCTTCGCGGCATCGATCAACGTAATGCCGTCCATCCCCGGCATCATCAGGTCGGTCAGCAGCAGGTCGAACTCACCGGCGCTCAAAGTAGCCAAGGCCTCTTGCCCGGAGCCAAAGCCCTGCGTGACATAGCCCTCGAGCTGCAGCGTGTCGCACAGCGCACGCAATTGCGCGGCCTCATCGTCGACGATCAGCAACCGGGCGGCGGAGCTCACGCGACCAACTCCGCGAGGGCCGCGCGCAATTCGTGCAGGCGCGGCGGTTTGGCCAGCACCTTGTCGACATGCGCCGGCGCATCGTTCGTGGCAATGAGGCGCTGCCCCCAACCGGTGAGCAGTACCACCGGCGTCGTCGGGGAGACCCCCTTGACCGAGGTTGCGACCTTGCGTCCATCGACATGCGGCATACCCAGATCCGTGACCACGATGTCGAAGCACTCGCCGCGTTTCGCGGCGGCGGCGAACGCTTCGATGCCTTCATGCCCTCCATGCGTGGCCGTGACGAGATGGCCGTCCTCTTGCAATGTGTCTTGCAGCGACTTGATCAATAAAGGGTCATCGTCGACCAAGAGAATGCGCAGCGGCCGTTTCACCACGGCCGCGCTCTTGGCCTTGGGTTGAGAAACGACCGATGAGGTGACCGCCGGAAAATTCAAGCGCACCGTGGTGCCTTTGCCGGGCGCGCTATCAATTTCCAGTTCGGCGCTGTGCCGCTGGATCATGCCGTAGACCATCGCCAGGCCAAGCCCGGTTCCCCGCTCGCCCTTGGTGGTATAAAACGGCTCCAGGCAGCGGCGACGCGTGTCCTCATCCATACCGACGCCGGTATCGCTCACCTCGATCAACACTCGCGTCTCGCCATCCGCGACGGTCGCCTTTCGCGTGCGGACCGAGAGCGTGCCGCCGGTGGGCATGGCATCCACCGCATTGAAGATGAGATTGGTGAGTGCGTCCCGGATTTCGTGTTCCGCTCCCATGATGTTTGGCAGCGGATCCGCCAGAAAGCTCTGCAGGTCCACCATTGCACCGCGCGCCTGGGGCAGGTCGCTCCAGCGAGGTTTGGTCAGCTCGACCACTTGTTCCACGGCACGATTGATCTCAACGCGCTCGAGCGTGAGTTGCGCATCGCGTTCGCGGTAGAACTCGCGCATGCGGGCCACGGTTCGTGCAACGTCCTCAATCGCGCGCTGAATGGTGGTCAAATAGTTGCGCGTCCGCTCGCTCAAATTCGGCTCGCGCTCGAGCAGCGATTCGGTATAGAGCGAGACCGGGGAAATGGCATTGTTGATGTCATGCGCGATGCCGCTCGCCATCTGGCCCAGCGCGCGCAGCCGCTCCTGCTGCATGACCGTGTGCTGGCTTTGGCGTAAGTCGTCATACGCTTGCTGCAGAGCGCCGTATAGGCGTGCCTGGTGACTCGCAAGGGCAACATGTTCACTCAGCTGCTTCAGGAACTCGCATTCGCGGCTGCTAAAAGCCTGGCCGTCGGCGCGCGCGCACACCAGCACGCCGAACACCTGGCTTTCGACAATCAGCGGTGCGAACACCACGGAGCGCAGACCGGCGGCGCTCAAGCGCTGCGGAAACGGGAACGCCACCTGCGAGACGTCGGGCTCGTACACCAATTGTCCGCCGACGCAGCGCGACAAGCCATTCTGATCGATGGGCACCGACCCGTTCGGCAACAAGCTTAAGCTCTCGGCAAAGCGGATACCCTTTTTGCCCAACGCCGCGACGCTGAGCGTTTTGGCGCCTGGGTCGTGCAGCAGAAAGCATCCAAAGTCGATGGGCAGATTTTCCTCCAGGCTTCCCAGCACGACCTGAAAAATGCTGGGCAAGTCCTGCCTCTC
>DATNKC010000306.1:0-3587 GCA_035603615.1 Steroidobacteraceae bacterium
GCGCCCACCAGCGCGCTCGCCGCGGCGCCGACGGCAACCGAGGCGATGAACAACAGCACATTGCGCATCCGCGGAACTCTTGGGGTGTCGATGAGCCGCGAGGCAACGAACGCGCCGACCATGCCGTCGATCGAGTTGGCAACGGCATACGGCACGTACGTGGCGAGGCGAAAGTGGTCGGACTGAATGGCGCCGGCCGACAGTTCGATTGTCAGCTGTATGCCTAAGATCCAAATCCAATTGCGGCGCGGAGAAAGCCACAAGGCCATGAACAGCAGGCCCGCGGCGGGCCATATGATGGTCAGCGCCTCGGTGTTCTCATGCAGCTTCAGGCCCAGCGCCACGAGCAGCAAATAGAGTGCGGCAAAGACGGCGAGAGACCGGGCGCCTTTCGCAATTCCGTCGCGCGTGAAATCCCATTCAAGCCCTGCTGGCCGGTTTGCGGGCGCGGTCGGCGTCGGCACTTTTTCAAGACCTCCCTGTTGGGAGATGATTGTGCGCCAGTTTGTTGCGATACTGCAAAGGATCCATGGCTGCCGAAAACACCACGCGCATCTTCGGTAACACCCAACGGCTCGTTGCGAGCATTGGGCAGGGAACCTGGAAAATCGAAGGCTCGGCTGCCGCCGATGTCATCGCCGCGTTGCGCCGCGGCCTCGACCTGGGCCTGACGCATATCGATACGGCGGAAATGTACGGTTCGGGCGCGTCGGAAAGAATCATCGGCAAAGCGATCGAGGGGCGGCGCGACGAGGTGTTCCTGGTGTCCAAGGTGCTGCCCAATCATGCATCGAAAAATGGCACCCTCGCTGCCTGCGAGAAATCACTGGCGCATCTGCGCACCGACCGGCTGGACTGCTTCTTGCTTCATTGGCGCGGAAGCGTGCCGTTGGAAGACACCATTGCCGCATTCGAGACACTGGTGCGCCAGGGCAAAATCCTGGCGTGGGGTGTGAGCAATTTTGACGTGCAGGATTTGGCCGAGGTGGCCGCAATCGCCGGTCCCGGTCATCCGGCGTGCAATCAAGTTCTCTATCACCTGAAGGAGCGCGCGATTGAGCATGCCGTGCTGCCCTGGTGCGCCCAGCACGGGACCGCCGTGGTTGCCTACACGCCTTTCGGCCAGTCGCCGGGAATCTTCGCGGGCGAATCGAAGGCCGCCAAAGTGCTGCGTGAAATTGCCGATTCCCATGGCGCCACGCCGCGTCAGGTGGCGCTGCGCTTTTTGTTGCGCCAGCCCGAGGTCTTTGTCATTCCCAAGGCCTCGGATATTGCGCACGTGACGGAGAACGCCGGAACATACAACGTGGAGCTCAACGACTCCGACATGGCGAAGATCGATGCGGCGTTTCCGTTGGGCAGAGCGTCACGCGGATTGCCAATGATTTAGCAGGCCGGCTTGTGATTTTGATCGGCTCGTGAGCGCTCGTCAGGGAGCGTGAAAAGACTCAAGGCCCGAAGGCCACAGGACCTTGAGTCTTCTCACGCTCCCTGACAAGAACTCGGGCCGATCAATATCACAAGCCGACGCTGCCGGAGGGTGTTGGGTGCGACAGCTCATTTTCCGGCCTACCTGCGCATGAGACCACCCGACCGAAGATGGCCACCGAAACTCGTCCTCCGTCACTTGTGAATTTGAGCGTCCACCGTGAACGGCCTGATGGGATGGGAAGCGTCGAGGTCCTGCTCCTCCGGACCTCGACGCTTCCCATCCCACCAGGCCATCCGCGCCGCTCAATTTCGCAAGTGCCGGAGGACTAGCGCAAGATCTGCCGCCCCACCGCGTCGATGCTCGAAGTACCGGTCAATGCCAACGTCACGCGCAGTTCATTGCGCATGATCTCGATCGCCTTGGTGACGCCCGCTTGCCCCGCGGCCGATAAGGCGTACAGGAACGCTTTGCCGATCAGCGCGCCTCTCGCCCCGAGCGCGAGCGCCTTGGCGATGTCTTGACCGGAACGGATGCCGCCGTCGAACATCACTTCGCATTTTGCGCCCACGGCGTCGACGATCTCGCTCAAAACGGAGATCGACGAGGGTGCGCCGTCCAGCTGGCGCCCGCCATGATTGGAAACGACGATCGCGTCTGCGCCGGACGCCGCCGCCAGCCGCGCATCCTCGGCGTCCAGCACGCCTTTCATTATCAGCTTCCCCGGCCAGCGGTTTCGCACCCATTCCACATCGCGCCAATTTGCCGAGGCATCGAATTGCGTGGCAGTCCACTCGGCCAGGGTGTTGATGCCGCTGGAGCCGCCGATCCGGCCAACCAAGTTGCCGAACGTGCGCCGCTTGCCAAACAGGACTTTCAGGGCCCAGCTGGGCTTGGTCGCGACATCCCAGGCATTGCGCAACGTCAATTGCGGCGGGATGGTCAGGCCGTTGCGCGGATCGCGGCGACGTTCGCCGATGACCTGCAAATCGAGCGTCAGCATCAGCGCCGAGCACTGTGCGGCGGCGGCGCGGTCGATCAGCTCTTGATTGAAGCCGCGATCCTTCATCAAGTACTGCTGAAACCAGAAGGGTTCCTTCGTCGCCTCGCGCACATCCTCGATTGAACATATCGACATGGTGCTCAGGCAAAAGGGAATGCCGCAGGCGGCGGCGGCCCGGGCGCCCAGTATTTCACCATCGGCATGAAACAATCCCGCGAGACCGGTAGGTCCGATCGCCAGTGGCATGGAGACCGGCGAGCCGAGCAGGGTCGAGGCCAGCGAAATTTTCGACACATCCACCATGACTCGCTGCCGAAAACTCATCGCGTCGAGATCCGCGGCGTTGCGCCGAATGGTGCGCTCGTCGTATGAGCCGCCGTCGGCATAATCGAAAATCGCTTTGGGGATTCTGCGCTGGGCGAGCCGGCGGAAATCGTCGATGTTTAAGAGTACTGCCATGCCGGCCAGTTTACGGTCGCGTATGGCCGCACAGCAAACGCCAGACGGCCCGGCGCGCGGCCGGGCCGTGAATTCAAGCCAGAGTTCACGCCGGAATCGGCGCGGGCCTCAAGTCTATAGCGAGAGCCAAACGTCTATGCCGCCATGCTTGGTGCAGGCGCGATTCCGATCTTTCGTGGTTGTAAAAAAGCCGTCGTGGCAGCGGGCCGAGGACTTGGGATGATCGTGCCGGTAGCGCTGAATCTGGTCATCGTTGTTGTGATCATCCCGATGAATGTCTGCCTTCATGACTTGATGATCATCTGGCTTGCGATCGTCCGGGCGATCCTGCGCGCTGACCAGCGCTGGGCTCAGTGCGGTCATCGCGAGAGCCGTTAAGGTGAGCAATGTCGGTTTCCAAAAATGCTGCTGCATATCGCTTTCCTCGATCTAAGGTTGGTCGGCGCATGCTATTGCTACGCCGGGCAGCCGGCAACTCCCCGCTGCTACCAGCTCGTGTCGGCGCGAGCCTACGCTTACTTAAGGGAAATTACCCATCCAACCGGATGTTAGCTAAGCTTCGGGGGCCCTTCAGGAGACTCATCTTGCCAACAAGAATATTTTGGCGCGGCGCCGCGCTTGCCTGGCTGCTCTTCCCAGGCATCGGTTGCGCGGCGACCGGCGGCGCAGCGGCCGCAGTAGCAGCAAATGTGGACG
>DATNKC010000307.1:0-5028 GCA_035603615.1 Steroidobacteraceae bacterium
ATGTTCGGAAACACGGCGTAGGCATAGCTGTTTTTAAAAAATGCGGCGCTCTCGCCCGCATTCTTGAACAGCGAAATCGTGTCCTCATACTTGCCCGCGTTCGCAACGCCGGCCGCCAGGAAAATCGCTGCGAAAAATCCCACCTGACTGATTCGCTTCATATCAGTACTCCTCGTCGGCATGACAGGCCGTTACTTCGTATCACCACTTCGGTATCACCACTTCAATCTCATCGATGAAGCACCAACTCCAATCCTCCCCGGGCTCAAACGAGGAAATGATGGGATGACCGGTCGCGCCGGCGTGCTTACGCGCGTGACGATTTTTTGAGTCGTCACAGCATCCAACGTGACCGCAGGTGCGGCACAAGCGCAGATGCACCCACGTGTCGCCCATTGCCAGGCATTCCACGCAGCCGTCGCCGGAGGGCACGACGTGCCTGACGCTGTTCAAATGGGTGCATGCTGCGTGACCCCTGCGCATTGTCCCCTCTCCCGCAAATGAATAGTATGTAGCCCGACTTATAGCAGAGCGCGCAGAAAAATGGACCTCTCCCAGCTTCCCGATTTTCGCGGCGGGATTGAAATCCGCGATATTTCCGACGGTGCCATCGTGCCGGGACGGGTTGATTCCGACGCGGCGATTCTGGTGAGGCGCGGCGAGGAGTTCTTTGCGGTGGGCGCAGAATGCACCCACTATCACGGCGCCTTGGTTGGAGGGTTAGCCGTCGGCGACACCCTACGATGCCCGTTGCACCACGCCTGTTTCAGTCTTCGCTCCGGCGCCGCATTGCGCGCGCCGGCCCTCGATCCGATTGCCTGCTGGCAAGTGGAGCGCGTAGGCAGCAAGGTCTTCGCGCGTGAGCGCAAGCCCGGGACCAAGCCTTCCGCGCCGACAGCGGGCAACCTGCCCGCCTCCGTGACCATCATCGGCGGCGGGGCGGCCGGCTTGGCGGCCGCGGATCGGCTGCGCCGCGAAGGCTATTCGGGCCGCATTATCATGATCAGCGCGGACTCCGCGGCCCCCTACGATCGTCCCAATTTGTCCAAAGATTTCTTGATGGGCACGGCGCCTGCGGAATGGATGCCCTTGCGCAGCGCCGATGACTACACCGAGCGCAAAATTGAGCTGCTCCTGAACTCCCGAGTGCAATCGCTCGACCTCAAGCAGCGTAGCGTACAACTTGAGGGCGGCCGAACAATCGAATTCGACGCCCTGCTGCTGGCGACCGGGGCCGACCCGGTGCGGCTGGACATTCCCGCTGCCGGCGGCGCGCGGCTACTGTACTTGCGCAGTTTCGCCGACTCGCAAGCCATCATCGCAGCGGCCGCCTCGGCGAAGCGTGTGGTAGTGGTGGGCGCGAGTTTTATCGGGCTGGAGGTGGCCGCCTCGCTTCGGCATCGGGGCATCGAGGTGCACGTTGTCGGACCCGAACGCGTGCTATTTGAGCGCGTCCTGGGCGCAGAGCTGGGCGGCCTCGTGCGCGAAGTTCATGAATCCCACGGCGTGGTCTTTCACCTGGGCACATCCGTCGCCAACGTCGACGGCACGCGCGCAACGCTCAAGGACGGCTCGAGCATCGAAGCGGATTTCCTCGTCGTCGGCGCAGGCGTGCGTCCCGCCATCAAACTCGCCGAACAAGCAGGACTTGCGATCGATCGCGGCGTTCGAGTCAATGAGTACCTCGAAACCAGCGCAAAAGGCATCTATGCCGCCGGCGACATCGCCCGCTGGCCCGATCCTCATAGCGGAGATCGCATCCGTGTCGAGCATTGGGTGGTCGCGGAACGGCAGGGTCAGATTGCGGCGCTCAATATTCTTGGGCACGCCCGCGCCTTCGACGCGGTCCCTTTCTTTTGGAGCCAACACTACGATCTGACGATCAACTATGTCGGTCACGCAGAATCCTGGGACGCCATCGACATCGATGGCTCGCTGCACTCGCGCGATTGCACCGTGACATATCGGCGCGCCGGCCGCATCCTGGCGGTCGCCAGCATATCTCGCGATCTTGAGAGCCTCGAGGCCGAGCGCGATCTAGAACAAACAAAAGTGAGCACCTAAGGATGGATAGGCGCGAATTTCTCGTGGCGGCGGTGGCCGCAGCGACCGCAGGAGCGGAAGAGACGACGCCTGCCTCATCGACTTCCGCCCGCCAGGCTTTACCCGATGTGGTCGAGGAGTTGTCCCTTGCCGATATTGCCGCCGCCTTCGCGGATGGGCGCACGACTTCGCAGCAGCTGACGCAGAGCTATCTTGCGCGCATCGACAAGCTTGACCGGCGCGGGCCCAGCTTAAGATCCGTGATTGAAACCAATCCGGGTGCGCTCGACATCGCCTCCGCGCTCGATGCCGAGCGCAAGACACGCGGCGCCCGCGGCCCGCTGCACGGCGTACCGGTCCTGATCAAAGACAACGTCGAGACTTCCGATCACATGATGTCGACGGCCGGCTCGCTGGCCCTGGCCGGGTGGTACGCACCCAAGGATGCGCCGCTGGTCGAGCGCCTGCGGGCGGCGGGTGCTGTGATTTTGGGCAAGACCAACTTGAGCGAGTGGGCCAATTTCCGCTCGACGCACTCGTTGAGCGGCTGGAGCGGCCGGGGCGGCCAGTGCCGCAATCCTTACGCGACTGATCGCACGCCCTCGGGATCCAGCTCCGGTTCCGCAGTCGCGGTCTCGGCGAATTTGTGCGCCATTGCCGTGGGCACTGAGACCGACGGTTCGATTGTGAGTCCCGCCTCGATCAATGGCATCGTCGGATTGAAGCCGACCGTCGGTCTTGTGAGCCGGCGCGGCATCGCGCCGATTTCGCACAGCCAGGACACCGCGGGACCCCTGACGCGCAGCGTTCGCGACGCCGCCGTCATGCTGGGGATCATGGCGGGTCTGGATACGGCCGATGCGGCGAGCACTGCGGTGGGCGATCGGTTCCAAACCGACTATGCTCGGTACGTCGACCCTCAGGGATTGGCAGGCGCACGCTTAGGGATAGCCCGCAAATTTTTTGCCGACAACGCTCCCCTTAACGGGTTTCTGGACACCTGCATCGCAACGCTGAAAGCCGCGGGAGCGGTCATCGTTGACCCGGCGGATTTGCCGATGCACGGAGCAACCGCCGCCCCCGAACAGGAAGTGATGTTGTACGAATTCAAGACGGACTTGAATGCGTACCTCAAGCGCCTGCCGCCCACCTTTCCAGTGCGCTCCCTGGCAGCGCTGATCCGATTCAATGAGGCGCACCGGGATACCGAGATGCCGCTATTCGATCAGGAATTGCTGCGGCAAGCGCAAGCAAAGGGGCCCCTGACCGAGAAGGCCTATAAAGATGCGCGCGCCGCGTGCCTGAAGGCGACACGCAGCAATGGCATCGACGCCGTGCTGGCAGAGCACAAACTCGACGCCATGGTGACCTTGACCTCCGGTCCCGCTTGGTTGATTGACACGGTCAATGGCGACTCCGATACGGGCGGCTGTTCCTCGCCCGCCGCGATCGCCGGCTATCCGCACATCACTGTACCGGCGGGCCTGTTCCGTGGATTGCCCATAGGCTTGTCTTTCTTCGGCGCAGCGTTCAGCGAACCGACTCTCATCAAGCTGGGTTCGGGGTTCGAGGCGGTGGCCCACGGGCGAACGCCGCCGCGCTTCGAGCCTGTCCGCTCGGCACTGTGAATTTGAGCGTCCCGCCCGGATGGCCTGGCGGGACGCTCAAACTCACGGTGGCGGAGGACGAGTTTCGATTGGCTACCGTCGGTCGGGTGGCCTCATGTGCACGGGTAGGTTGGAAAATCAGAACTCGCCCCATCATCAGTAGCGTCGGCATGTGATATCGATCGGCACGAGTTTTCGTCAGGGAGGGTAAGCAGACTCAAGGCCCTGGTGCTTCGGACCTTGAGTCTGCTTACCCTCCCCGACGAACGCTACGCCAGCCGATCGATATCACCGGACCGACGTACTAGAGCCCTTTATTGGGATTGATCAGGTATTTCTCCCCCGTGGCACGTTTGGAGTATGCGGCGATGACATCCGGCTGCAGCGCTTCCGCCAATGAGATTACCCGCGAGTAATGGCTGGCAAACGTGGTTTTGAGTTCCCGGGCCACCCGCTCCTTCATCTCTTGGAACGCCAGCGGACCGATCTTCTCGATGTAGGGCGTCACCAACCAGCCGCCAATTCCCCACGCCATGCCGTAATTCCGATTGAGCACCGTGGGACTCATATCCAGCGAGCCGTACAGATACACCTGTTTGTGGGTGGTCGATCCGTAGCGGCTGTACACCTTCACGCCGCGGTTTATAGCCACTTCCATGCAGCCCAAGATCTGCCCGGCGAGCGGTCCGCCGCCAATCGCGTCGAAGGCAATCGTGGCGCCGGTCGCCGCCAGCGCGTCGGTGAGATCCTTTAGAAAAGTGGCCGAATCGCTCCGGCACACGTGGACGGCGCCGGCCGCCTTCAGTAAGTCCTCTTGTTCCTTCTTGCGGACGATATTCACCAAGCTGACGCCATCGCTGAGGCAGAGCCGATTGAGCATCTGGCCGAGGTTGGAAGCGGCGGCCGTGTGCACCAAAGCCTTATGCCCCTCGCGCTGCATCGTGCCGATCATTCCCAGCGCCGTCAGGGGATTGACGAAACACGATGCGCCGTCGGCGGCACTTGCGCCTTCCGGCAACACCAGGCATTGATTGACCTTGACGCATCGATATTGCGCATACATGGCGCCGCCGAGCACCGCCACGGTCTTACCCATCAGGGCCTGCGCCGCAGCGGAAGATCCCGCCTCGCTCACCACGCCAGCCCCTTCATTGCCGACCGGCATGGATAGGTCAATGCGCGCCGCCAGGGCCTGTACGGCATTGGCGCTCAAGGGGGAACTCACCACTGGCAGCTGAGGCGTGCCGGAAACCTTGGCATGACTCCAATCCGCGTTGGCGAGAAGTAGCCCTAAGTCCGAGGGGTTGATCGGCGCCGCCTCGATCCTGACGATTACCTCATCCGCTGCAGGGGCTGGAATCGACGTGCTCTGCAGCGA
>DATNKC010000308.1:0-14785 GCA_035603615.1 Steroidobacteraceae bacterium
TCAAGGCGACGCGCTGATCCGTACCCGTCAGGCGCTTGTGGTATGCGCTCAAGTAGTCGTCGCGCTCATCGAGCGGGATGGCGTCACGATAGGCCTCCCAGGCGTCCGGGAAAACTTCCGAGGCGCCGTGCTGATAAAACCAGCGAATTTCCGCATAGCGCAGCAGAAAAATTCCGCGCAATACGATTTCACTGACGCGCTCCGGATGCGCCTCCGCGTATGCGAGCGCCAACGTGCTGCCCCAAGAACCGCCGAACACCAGCCAGCGCTCGATGTTCAAGTGTTTGCGCAAGCGCTCGATGTCGGCGACCAAGTGCCAGGTCGTGTTCTCGATGAGGCTGGCACTCGGACGGCTGCGTCCGCAGCCGCGCTGATCGAACACCACGATGCGATAGTGGCGCGGGTCGAAGAACTGCCGCGCGCGTTTGTCCGATCCGGCGCCAGGACCGCCGTGCAGAAAAACCGCCGGCTTGCCCAAGGGATTGCCGCTTTCTTCGTAGTAAATCTCGTGAATGTCCGAGACGCGCAGGTAGCCGTGCCGATACGGCTCGAGCGCCGGGTACAGTTCGCGGCGCGGTACGCTGCGCGGACTGGGGCGAGAAATCTCCCGCGCTTTCATGGCGCGCGTGGATTTGGCGGCGCTGACCGACGGCCTTTTAGCCGCCGCCTTCAGGGAGGCGCGTGAATTGGCGCGCACGGCCTTTTTCTTCTTCATCACTGATCCTCTTTATTTTCGCATCTAAGCTCGCGCCACCATCGGCCCAAGCGGCCGTCCACCCAAAAGATGCACATGCAAGTGATACACCTCCTGGCCGCCATGCGCATTGCAATTGATGATCAGCCGATAGCCGCTCTCCGCGATGCCTTGCTGTCGTGCAAGATCGCGCGCCACGATGAACATGTGGCCGATCAGCGCTTCATCCTCGTCGGCAATATCATTGGCTGTGGGTATGGGTTTATTCGGGACAATGAGTATATGCACCGGCGCCGCAGGGCGGATGTCCAAAAACGCAATCACGCGCGGGTCGCGGTAGAGTACGGTCGCCGGCAGCTCGCCAGCGATGATCTTCTCAAAAAGCGTAGGCATTTCATACGCCTCCGATGATTCTTAGGACACTCAAGACTATCAGGAACCGTCTTGGGTGAAAGACAGGAATGTGATCCCGTAATAGTAATGGGAACGATTCTCATATAGAATCGCGTTTATGCTAGATGCACTCCCCTTGGCCCTTGCGACTTCGGTTAGCGCCGATATTCCGCTCGCGGAACTGGCGCCGGGAGCCTCCGCGCGCGTGGTTTCCGTATCCGGGGCCGATTCGAAGGCACCCGCCGAGGTGGGCCGGCGCCTGGCTGAATTAGGGTTTCTGCCCGGTGAGGCAGTCCGCATCGTCGCCCGGGGGCTGTTGGCGCGTGCGCCGATCGCCGTGCGCATTGGAACCGGCACCTTTGCCTTGCGACTTTTCGAGGCCGCCTGTATCCGCGTACGTCCGGAGCAGCCGCAGCTGCCTTAAGTCTCCATGGACGTCGCGAGCAGCGCTCCCAGTCCTCTGATCGCCTTGGTTGGAAATCCCAACTGCGGCAAAACAGCCCTGTTCAATATTCTGACCGGCAGCCGGCAGAAAGTCGCCAATTACGCCGGCGTCACCGTCGAACGCAAAGAAGGCTCGCTGCTCACGCCGTCGGGCGCACGAATTCGTATCCTGGATTTGCCGGGCGCCTACAGCCTGGATCCGTTGACCCCTGATGAACAGGTGACGGCCGATGTGCTGCTGGGGCGCCGCGCCGGGGAGACCGCCCCCGATTTTGTCGTCTGCGTGACCGACGCGACCAACCTGCGCCAGAATCTGCGCTTGGTATTGAGCTTGAAGCGCCTGGGGCTGCCCATGGTCGTGGCGCTCAACATGACCGACATTGCGCGCCGCAAGGGCATTGTCATCGATGCCGATCGTCTCGCGGTCGAATTGGGCGTGCCGGTGGTGGAGACCGTCGGCGTCAAAACCACAGGCGTCAAAGCCCTGATCAAGGTGCTTGATTCCACCGTCATGCCCGAACGCACGGCGTCTGCCGCGTCCTGGCAACCCTTGAGCAGAATGGACATCGAGCAAGATCAAGCGGAGGTGCGCAGAATCTTGGGTGTGGTCGGCGCCGACCGGCTCGATGGCGTGACCTTGAGCGATCGGCTCGATGCGTTGGTGCTGCATCCGGTGCTCGGGCCGGTAATTCTCGCGGTGATCCTGTTCCTGGTATTTCAAGCGGTGTTTGCCTGGGCGCAGGTGCCCATGGACGAGATCAAAAACGGCATCGCCCTATTCGGCAATTGGCTGGGATCGGTACTGCCCAGCAGCCTGATCAAGGATTTGCTCATCAACGGCGTGCTGGCCGGGGTCGGCAGCGTGCTGGTGTTTTTGCCGCAAATCATCATCCTGTTCTTTTTTATTCTGGTGCTCGAGGATTCGGGCTACTTGCCGCGCGCCGCATTCCTGCTCGATCGCGTCATGGGCAGCGTCGGCTTGTCGGGCCGCGCCTTCATTCCGTTGCTGTCGAGCTTTGCCTGCGCCATCCCCGGGATCATGGCGACGCGCACCATCCAAAATCCCCGCGATCGCCTGGCCACCATCATGATTGCGCCGCTGATGACCTGTTCCGCGCGCCTGCCGGTCTACGCATTGATCATCGGCGCCTTCATTCCACGGCGCACCATCTGGGGCGGCCTGGAATTGCAGGGCGTGGTGCTGTTCGCGCTGTACGTCATCGGCGTGGTCAGCGCGATGGCGGTGGCGTTCGTGCTCAAACGCACTGGCAAGCGCGGGGGCTTTCAAGCGCTGATGCTCGAGCTACCGGCATATCACTGGCCGAATTTGCGCAATTTAGCCATCGGCCTGTGGCAGCGCGTTGAAATATTCATGAGCCGCGTCGGCACCATCATTCTTGCGCTGATGGTCATACTCTGGGCCTTGAGTTCCTTTCCCGCGCCGCCGCCCGGAGCGACCGGCCCGGCCATTCAGTACAGTATCGCGGGACATTTGGGCGCGTGGCTGGCGGTGCTGTTCAAGCCCATCGGATTCAACTGGCAGATATCCATCGCACTCGTGCCGGGTCTGGCGGCTCGCGAGGTCGCTGTCGGCGCCTTGGGCACCGTCTACGCCCTGTCGGCGACCGGTAACGATGTCAGCAGCGCATTGACGCCGCTGATCACGCAGTCTTGGAGTCTGCCAACGGCGCTATCGCTGCTCGCGTGGTACGTATTCGCGCCGCAGTGCCTTTCGACCTTGGCCACGGTTAAGCGCGAGACCAACTCCTGGCGCTACCCCATCATCATGGCGGCCTATTTATTTGCGATGGCGTACGTAGGATCATGGATCACGTTTCGCATCGCCACCGCACTCAGCTGACACTCGCGTACTCATGAACGCCGTTCTCGATAATGTTCTCGTCACCGCCGTGCTCCTGGCCAGCCTGGGCTACGCCCTCGTCAAGCTGGGACCGCGCGCGTTGCGCAAACGGATTCTGGGGCACTTGAGCCTGATTCTCGCCGCGGCGCCGTCATTCCTGAAACTGGCCGGCGTTGCGCAACGGCTCGCCGCGGCATCCGGCAAGGCTCAAGCGGCGTGCGGCGGTTGCGATAGCTGCGGCACGGAATCTTCGTCCGCACCGCAGTCGCCGTCCGAAATCAACGTGCCGATCGCGAAAATCGGCCGACGCACTTAAGGTCGGGTCGACGCAGTTAAGGCCGCGCCGACGGGCTTAAGGCCGCACGGTTACTTCGCCGCGCCCGCCGCACCGCCCGCGCCCGGGGCCAACGCGCCCTTCAAGCTGACAGCGCCGCTCACCGTCTTCGGATCCACCGTGATGTCCTTGAGCTTGGCCGCCACATCGGCGGGCACCTCTTTCTGGCTGCGGCCGCCGAGATATTGCGCGAAGAATTCTTCCATCGCCGTCACGTACGCCAAGGTATTGATAGGCCGTGCGAAGCCGTGGCCCTCATCCGGCGCCACGAGGTATTTGACCGGCTTGCCGTTGTCGCGGACCGCTGCAACGATCTGATCGCTCTCCCTGACATTGACGCGCGGATCGTTCTTTCCCTGTACCACCAACAATGGCGTCACGATTGCCTTGGCCTGTGTCAGCGGCGACTCGGCCACCAGCAGCGCCTTGCCTTGCGGCGTGGTCGGATCGCCCATGCGCGTATACATTTGCTTGCGGCCGGCTTCCCAATACGGGGGAATGGCATCGAGCAGGGTAATCAGATTGGAGGGGGCGACATAAGCGACCGCGGCGGCGTAAACCGTCGGCGTGAATGCGACGCCGGCGAGCGTGGCATAACCGCCGTAGGAACCGCCGGAAATACCGACGCGCTTCGGATCGACCACCCCGGAAGCCACGAGTGATTTGACCCCCCAGGTAATGTCGTCCTGCATTTTCCGGCCCCACTCGCCGTTGCCGGCGTTGAGGAATTTCTTGCCGAAGCCGGTGGAGGCGCGGAAATTCGGCTGCAGCACCGCGTAGCCGCGGTTGGCGAGAAATTGCGCATTCGTGTCGTAGCCGAATGAATCCCGGGCCCAAGGCCCGCCGTGCGGATACACCACGAGCGGCAGGTTTTTCGCCGGCAATCCTTTCGGCAAGGTCAAGTAGGCCGGAATGTCGAGGCCGTCGGAGGACTTGTAGTGGTAGGGCTTGCGCTGTGCCAGGGCGTCGCGCGGAATCTCCTCGCGCACGCGGTACTGTTGTGCCAGGGTCTTGGCCTTGCGGTTCCACACATAAACGATCCCCGGTTCGGTATCGCTGTGGGCACTGACGATCCAGATATTCTCATCGTTTGAGCGGGCGCCGAAACTGATTTCCAGCCCCGGCAGCTTCGACTGCAGCCAGCGATAGTCGGCCTCGAACGGCCGATCCTTGAAGTAGCGCCGCAACATGTCATCTTCGTATTCGGTAAAAAGAATACGGTGATCGAGCTGCGAAATCTCGACGTTGTACAGGTCGACGCGCTTGTCCGGATCGCCCTCGACCTTGGTGGTGGCGCCCGAGGCGAGGTCCATCATTTCCAATTCGGTCAGATCCAACGCGCCTTTGTTCGTGGCGAAGTAGACGTTTTTGCCGCCGGCGTCGAAATCGAACGCGGCGCAATTTTCCAGCACGCTGCAGCTGTAGAGGGGCTTGAAGCCGTCGGCATCGACCCGCAAAGTTTCGGTGTCGCCGTTCTTGGTGGTTCTCACCGCGAGGCGCAATGTACCCGAGTCGTCGAACTGCCAGGTCGCGATCTCATCGGTATTCTTGCGCACGAGTTTTTTCGCACCGCTCGAGATGCTGAGCTCGTACAAATCGTGCCACTTGCGGTCGCGGTCATTCAGTCCGATATAGAGTACGTCCGGCTTCGCCTTGGGCAAGGCAAAGATTTCGGTGCGCACTCCCTTTAAATTCGTGAGCGCGCGAGTCGGCGGGACGCCGGTCTTCGCGTCCGCCGGCAGCGTCGGATCGATCGCGTACACATTGAAATTTTCATCGCCGCCGGAGTCCTGCGCGTACAGGATGTACTTGGAATCATGGCTCCAGAAATAGCTGCGGATGGGGCGAGTTGCTTCGGCGCTCACGGGACGTGCGGCGCTGAACGGTTCATCGGCGGCCTTCACCCAAATATTGCGGGTTCCCTTGTAGGGTTTCAGGAACGACAGATAGCGCCCGTCCGGAGAGATCTGTGCGCCGGCGATGGTGACCTCACCATAAAAGAGATTGCGGTCGATCAGGGGCGGCTGATCGGCAAGCGCAGTCAAAGGGAAGGCGGCCGCTGCCAGTACCAAGGTCAATGCCAGGTGTTTCAATTTATTATCCTATCTGCTGTTGTTCGCCGGAGTGCGCCATAATGCCAGAGCGGCCACCCTGAAGCCTTAAAGTTGCTGAAGTCTAAAATCAATGCCAATTCCTGAGATTCTGCGCGGTCATCTGCGCTTGCCTGTCATCGGCGCTCCGATGTTCATCGTCTCCACTCCCCAATTGGTCTTGGCGCAATGCAAGGCCGGTATCGTCGGGTCATTCCCGGCGCTGAACGCGAGGCCCGCTTCGCAACTCGACGATTGGCTGGCGCAGATAACGGAAGAGCTGGCGGCGTTCCAACGGCTCAACCCCCAACGGAAGGTCGCGCCCTTCGCGGTCAATCAGATCGTGCACAGCAGCAACAATCGCTTGGAAGAGGATGTTGGGCTGTGTGTGAAACACAAAGTTCCCATCATCATTACCAGCTTGCGGCCGCCCGCCGAAGTCGTGGCCGCGGTGCATGGCTACGGCGGCATCGTGTTTCATGACGTCATCAATCTGCGTCATGCGGAAAAGGCGGCCGCGCAGGGCGTCGATGGGATCATTGCGGTATGCGCGGGTGCCGGCGGCCATGCAGGATTGCTGAGCCCGTTTGCCCTGGTGAAGCAAATTCGCGAGGTCTATCCGGGCGCCATCATCCTGTCCGGCGCCATGAGCAGCGGCGCCGATGTGCTGGCGACTCGAGCCTTGGGCGCGGATCTGGCGTATCTGGGAACGCGATTCATTGCGACGGAGGAGGGCAACGCGCCGCCCGAGTACAAGCAAATGCTCATCGACAGCGCGGCCGAGGACATCGTCTACACGTCCTTGTTCAGCGGCGTGAACGGCAATTATCTGCGCGGCAGTGTTGCACGCGCCGGTCTCGATCCCGATCATCTGCCCGAGGCGGACAAGACCAAAATGAATTTCGGAACCGGCGGCAATACGGCGGCCAAGGCGTGGCGCGATATTTGGAGCGCCGGCCAAAGCGTCAGCGGCATTCACGAGGTCGAGAGTGTGGAAGGGTTGGTGGCGCGTATGGAGGGCGAATATGCGGCTGCGCGCGCCACCTTCGATTATTAACCGTCCGCACTTGGTGCGATCAATCCGGGCGCGGAATTAATTGCGTATACGCGCCGAACAGTTGTCCGCGGCATTGGCCCGAGGTTTGGCCGGAATTTACTTGGTCTCCGGCGATGAGCCTCTGCTGGTCGCGGAAGCCGCCGATGCCATTCGTGCCGCCGCGCGCGCCGCCGGAGCAGACCGGCAAGTGTTCTTCATCGACCGCAGTTTCAACTGGGATGAGCTGCGTCTGGCCAGCCAATCGCTGTCCTTGTTCGCGCAGCGGCGACTGTTTGAACTGCGCATGCCGAGCGGAAAACCGGACAAGGGCGCCGCGTTGCTGGCGGAACTGGCGGCGCAGTCGGCGCCCGACCTGACCTACCTCATCATTACCGACAAGCTCGACAGGAAAGTCAGCGATGCTCCCTGGGTACAGGCGATCGAAAAGCACGGTGCGTGGGTGCCGATCTTCCCGGTCGAAGCGGCTGCGCTGACGGGCTGGCTGCGCGCCAGGGCAAAAGCGCTGCACCTCGAAATCGATGCCGAGGCTTCGCAGCTGATCGTCGATCGGGTCGAAGGCAACTTGCTGGCCGCGCAGCAGGAGCTCGAGAAGCTTGGGCTGCTGGCAAACGGCGAGCCGATCGGCGCCCCGCTGGTATTGCAATCGGTCGGCGACAGCGCACGCTACGACGTGTTCCAACTGGCGGAAGCGGCCGCGGCCGGCGACGCGGCCCGCGCGCTGCGCGTGCTGCTCGGGCTGAAGAGCGAGGGAGTCGAACCCACGCTGATTTTGTGGGCGTTGGTACGGGAGTTGCGGGGAATGTGGCAGGCACGTGAACGCGACCGTTTGCGGGGCGCGCCGGGCGGAGCAGTGCGGGGCAGCGGCTGGAACCTGGCGGCGAACCCATCGGGGCGCGCGCTGGCGCGGTTGAAGAAGCTGCCCCTGGCGCCCCTGTTGCTACAGGCCAGCCATACCGACCGCGTCATCAAAGGATTGTCTGCGGGCGACCCGTGGAGCGCGCTCACCGGGCTCACCGGGGCGTTCGCCGGCGCTTTGCAAGCCAGCGGGATTTGAGGCAGGGTGACCCCATGAACCCAATGGGCATTTTTGGCGGCACGTTCGACCCGATTCACTATGCCCACCTGCGAACGGCGTTCGAGCTACAGCAGGCCCTGCGCCTCAAGGAAATCCGCTTTCTCCCGGCGGGCAATCCGCCGCACCGCGATCAACCCATCGCCGATGCCAAACTGCGCCTGGAAATGGTGCAATTGGCGGTGGCGGGCCAGCCAGGGTTTGTCGTCGACGATCGCGAGGTCCGTAAGGAAGGGCCCTCCTATTCGGTGGAAACCTTGGCCGAACTGCGCCACGAGTATCCAGACCGGAGCCTCTGCCTGATCGTCGGCATGGATGCATTTTTAAGCCTGCCGAAGTGGCATCAGTGGCAGGAACTGCTGCAGCTGGCGCATTTGGTGGTGGCCCACCGTCCCGGATGGCGCGCGCCGGGCATGGGGCCGCTCGGGGAGCTGCTGGTGGATCGGGGCACGGGCCGCATCAACGATTTGCATGAATCGCGGGCGGGCTGCATCTTCATCCACGCCGTCACCCAGCTGGAGATTTCCTCCACCGAGGTCAGGCAGCTCATCGGGATGGGTCGTGATCCGCGCTTCCTCATGCCCGATCCAGTGCGTAAACTGATCTTAGACACCCATTGTTATTCCAGGAACCGGACCACGTAGTGCCAGCAAAGCAAAAGACCCCGACCCGCAAGATTCGAGACGGCAAGAAAGCTGTCGCCCCTCCCAAAGCGGTGCGCACGCCCAAAGCACCTTCTCTCAAAACCGTGATACTCGCAGCCCTCGACGATATGAAGGCTCTCGAAGTGAAGTTTCTGGACGTTCGAGGCCTGACCGATATCGCCGATTTCATGGTGATCGCGAGCGGTACGTCCGATCGTCACGTACGCTCGGTTGCGCAGCGCGTGGTCGAAAAGGCCAAGGAAGCGGGTTTCCGGCCGCACGGCGTCGAGGGTCAGCAGGACGGCGATTGGGTTCTCATCGACTTGAATGAAATGATCGTCCACGTCATGTTGCCGCGTGTCCGCGAATTCTATGGGCTGGAGAAGCTGTGGGACATGACCGTTACGAAGCGCGCCGCGCGCGCCTGATTCGGCCATGAAGTGCCGGTTGATCGCTGCCGGTACGCGTCTCCCCGACTGGGTCAACAGCGGCTTCGCCGAATATCAAAAACGGCTGCGCACCCCGCTGGTTTTGGAGCTTCACGAAATTTCCGTGGCAACGCGCAGCGCCGGCGAGAACCCGCAGCGCGCCGTGCAGCGCGAAGGGGCGGACATGCTGGCGGCCATCGGCAAGGATGACTATGTGGTCGCACTGGAGATCGCGGGCAAACCCATGAGCACCGAGACTTTAAGCGCTTGGTTGGCCGAGCGCTTGCGGGATGCGCGGCCGTTGGCGCTCCTCATCGGCGGTCCCGACGGGCTCGCGCCGGCGGTGCTCGAAAGGGCCGATCAAACCTGGTCGCTGTCGCCCCTGACGCTGCCGCACGCACTCGTGAGGGTGGTGGTCGCGGAACAGATCTACCGGGCCATGAGCTTAGCCGCCGGTCATCCCTACCACCGCGCGTGAAATCCGACAGCTTCATCTACCTGGCCTCAGGTTCGCCGCGCCGGCGCGAGCTGCTGCGGCAAATCGGCGTCACTTTTCGGGTGATCGGCGCCGAATTGGACGAAACTGCGTTTCCGGGCGAGTCCGCTTTGGCCTACGTCTCGAGATTGGCGCAGGCCAAGGCCAGGGTGGGGTGGGAGCGCAGCCGCGATTTAGGCACCGCTCCGGTCCTCGCGGCCGATACCGCCGTGGTGCTGGACACAAGAATTCTCGGGAAACCTGCGGGATTGAACGATGCAATGGCAATGCTGCTCGAGCTGTCCGGCCGCGCCCACGAGGTACTGACCGCCGTCGCCTTGCGCACCACCGCGGGCCTCGATCTCGCGGTCAGCCACAGCACGGTCACGTTTCGATCGATCGATCCCAGCGAAGCCCGCGCCTACTGGGAAACCGGAGAGCCCTCCGACAAGGCCGGCGCCTACGCCATCCAGGGATACGCAGCCATCTTCATCAGTGATCTGAAGGGCAGCTATTCCGGGGTGATGGGATTGCCGCTGTTCGAAACCGCGGCGCTGCTCAAGGCCGCCGGCGTAACGTGTTGGCAGCGATGAGCACGGATATCCTCATCAATGCCAGCACGCACGAGGCCCGCGCCGCGGTCGTGGAAAATGGCGTTCTGCAGGAGGTATTTCTGGAGCGCGCCAGCCGCCGCGGATTGATCAGCAACATTTATAAGGGCCGAGTCTCGCGGGTACTGCCCGGCATGCAAGCGGCATTCATCGACATCGGCATGGAACGCACCGCTTTCCTGCACGCGTCCGACATTTTCGATCCGCGTCACGCCGGTACCGGCATCGAGGCGCCGCATACCGAAAACATTCGCTCGCTGGTCGCCGAAGGCAATGAGATCCTGGTCCAGGTCGTGAAGGACCCTCTCGGCACCAAAGGCGCCCGCCTAACCACCTACATTACCTTGCCTTCACGGTATCTTGTGTACATACCGCAGGGCCGCGGCGTGGGCGTCTCGGCGCGCATCGAGAAGGAAACCGAACGCGAACGGCTGCGATCCGCCGTTGAAGCCGGCGCCCTGCCCCAGGAGAACGCGGGGTTCATCGTGCGCACCGCCGCGGAGGACTCGGCTGCGGAAGCTTTGCGCGCCGACATGATCTATTTGCGCAAGCTCTGGGAGTTCGTGCGCCAGAAGGGCTTGCGCACCCAGCCTGGCAATCTGGTGCATGCGGATCTGCCGCTGCACTTGCGGGTGCTGCGCGACTTGATGCGCCCGGATGTCGACCGGGTGTTGATCGATCAGCCCAGCGCGCATCGGGAAATGCAGGAATTTGCGGCTGCTTTCATGCCGGAGGCTTTGCCGCGCATCGATCTGTATTCCGAGCCGCGGCCGCTATTTGAGCTGCATCACGTCGAAGAGGAAATCCAAAAGGCGCTGGAGCGACAAGTGCCGCTGAAGTCCGGTGGACACCTGATCATCGATCAAACCGAGGCGATGACCACCATCGACGTGAACACCGGCGCCTTCGTGGGCCACCGCAATCTCGAGGAAACCATCTTTCGCACCAACTTGGAGGCGGCGGTCACCATCGCGCGGCAACTGCGCCTGCGCAATCTGGGCGGCATCATCATCATCGATTTCATCGACATGGAGGAGCCTGAACACCGCCGCCAGGTCATCCAAGCCTTGGAACGTGCGTTGAATGAGGATCACGTCAAGACCAACATTTCCTCGGTGTCGCCCTTGGGACTGGTCGAGATGACGCGCAAACGCACGCGGGAGAGCCTGGAACATCTGTTGTGCCGCTCTTGTCCTACGTGCGAGGGAAAGGGGTTCGTCAAAACGGTGGAAACAGTCTGCTATGAAATATTTCGCGAGATCGTCCGGCAGGCGCGCCAGTTCGAGTGCCAGCAATTGATGGTATTGGCGCATCAAGACGTCATCGAGCGCCTTCTTGACGAAGAATCCTCCGCGCTCGGTGAACTGGAATTGGTCACAGGCAAACCCATCCGGCTGCAGACCGAAGCGCTCTACACCGTGGATCAGTACGACGTCGTCCTGATGTAAATGACCATTCGCAAGCTCGGCAAGGTGTTGGCGTTCAGTTTCGGGGGGCTCCTGCTGCTGGTGCTGCTCGCGATGCTGGGGGTCAAGCTGGCGCTCGATCGCGCGCCCCAGTACCAGGCGGAAATCAAGCAATGGCTGTATGCGCAAACCGGCTACCACATCACCTTCGCGCATGTCTCGCCGGCCTTCCGTTGGTATGGCCCGGAGCTTTACTTCGAGCAGCTGGAACTGCGCTCGAAGGACGATCAGCGCGTGCTCGCGCGCGCCGCCGGCGGCCGGGTCGCGGCGGATATTTGGCAGCTGATTCGCAGCGGCAAATTGCTGGCAGGGCGCATCGAAGTGGAATCGCCGAACATCTCCGTGGTACGACTCGGCCCCACCCGCTTTGCCGTTGCCTCGGAAATTGAACTGGGAGGCGAGGACTCGTCATTGGGCTCGCTTCGCCTTGGCGACCTGCCGGCCGGGAGACTGGTCATTCGGCATGCAGTGCTCGGCATGGAGAATTGGAACACGCTGCTGCCGCAGCTAACCCTGAAGGGCGTGGATATCGATGTACGGCGCGACGCGCGCGAGCTAACGCTCGCCTTCAGCGCGCAATTGCCCCCCGAGCTCGGTGGCACCGTGAGCTTCGAGGGGCACGCGCGCGGCAGCGGCGATGTGCAGAATCTGGCATGGGATGCACTGGCGAAAGCGCGCGACATTTCGTTTCCCGGATGGCACAAGTTTCTGCCCGAAACCTTGAGCAACTTAAGTTCAGGCACCGGCGCCTTCGATATTGCCGCGCTCGGCCACGGCGCGACGCTTGCGCGCGCCGATGTCGATTTCGGCGCAACGGACTTCGCGATGCTGCTGCCCGAGGGACCGGTCGCAAAGTTTGATCAAATGAGCGGTGCCCTGACCCTGACTCACGCCGGCGATCAATGGAGCCTCCGCGGCCAGCGCGTGCGGGTGGCACGCCGCGAGCCGGAATCGGCATTCGATATCGCCTGGCAGGAAACCCCCGCCGGCCTGCTGAACCTGCGAGCCAGCGCCACCTACCTGCGCGCGGAATCATTGCTGCCGCTGACCGGACTGCTGCCGCAGAAGGATCTGCGCGAACGCCTGCGCGATATTGCGCCGAGCGGAGAATGGACGGATGTATCGATCGCCTTCGAGCGCGCGCAACCGGCGGAGCCGTGGCGAATGCAGGTGCAGGCCAAGTTTCAGCATGCAGGGCTTGCTGCGGTGAATGGTGTGCCGGGACTGCGCGGCATCGCCGGTTCGATCGCCGGCACCGAGCGTGGCGGACAGGTCAGCATCGATACCAATGTCGGCGTCTTTCATTGGCCGACGCAGTTTCCGAGGTCCGTGGAACTGGAGCGCCTCAAGGCAAATATTTACTGGAAGCGAACCGCTGCGGAGTTGCTGATTGCCTCGCCCGATTGGGAGATCAAGACGCACGACGCCGACATCCGCGGACAAATAGCATGGCATCAGCCCAGCGATGAGTCTTCGCCCGTGCTGACCTTGGTCGGCGGCATTCAAAACGGCAACGCGGCGAATGCGCGATACTATCTGCCGAACGGTCTGATCGGACCCGGAGCGCTCGCGTGGCTCAATCAGGCGTTTGTGGCCGGGCGTTTGCGGGCATCCCTGTTGTTTCAAGGTCCGGTGCGGAAGTTTCCATTTCGCGACGGCGGCGGCATATTTTCTGCCCGCACCACGATCGAAGGCCTGACCTTGAATTACAGCGAGGGATGGGCGCCGGCGGAAAATCTCGCCGTGTCCGCGGAGTTTCGCAATCAGGGCATGAGTGCGCGCATGTTGAGCGGCCGCATCGGCGATCTGGTACTGGAGTCGGGCGAAGCGCACTTCCCGGACTTCAACAGCGGCGAGCTCAAGATCCACGCCAACGCGCGCGGCGATGCGGCGAGCGCGCTCACATTTTTGCGCGCGTCGCCGCTCGATGCGATCGCCGAACATGCCTTCTCGAACGTGGAGGCCCGCGGACCGCTCGAGGCCACGGTGGATTTATTCTTGCCGTTCAAGGATCTCGCGCATCGACAAGTGCTGATTCATGGCCGCTTGGACGGGGCGAGCGTCAACAGGACCGGCTCGCCGACGACGGCCACGGATGTCGCCGGCGAGTTCGACATCGACGGCGGCCAGGTCGCTCGTGCTGATGTTCACGGCCAATTGTTGGGCGGCGCCTTCCAAATGCAGGCACGCACGCCGCGCAACAAGCCCGTCACGCGCACGCAGCTTGAATTCCGCGGCACCGTGACGGCGGATGCCGTGCGCGCGGCGCTCGGAGTACCTGAGTTCATGTCCGTCAGCGGCCAAACGGATTGGCGCGGCGTGCTTAAAATTACGCCCGAACCGGCGCGCGAGCGCTCCTTGCGGATCAGCAGCACGCTGGTGGGATTCGACATGAAGCTGCCGGCACCGTTGGACAAGGACGCCTCCACGCCGATGCCTTCTTGGCTCGAGATCCAGTGGCCGGCATCGGGGGTTCCGCAGGGAAGCTTCGCCCTCGGCTCTTTGGTCAGCAGCTCCTATGCGTTGGAGACCGATTCCGCCGGCATGCGCCTCGCGCACGCCTCGATGAGTTTCGGCGGCAGCGAATCCGGCGGCGGCGATGCGCAGATCTTGAGTATCGGCGGCTCCGTGCAGCGCTTGGATTTGGGCGGCTGGTTGCGCTTGAGCGCGCAGCCTAAGGATGCACCCAAGGATGCCAAGCCGCTGTCGTACTACATGCGCAACGCCAAGCTCAATGTGGCCGAATTGGATTACTTGGGTCTGGCGTTTCGCGATGTGTCGCTCGATCTCTTGGTCTCCGAGCGCAGCTGGCGCATTAATGTCGGCGGTCCCAATGTGAGCGGTACGATCACGATTCCCAACGCCGACGTTTCGACCGAACCATGGAGTCTGCAGTTTGACCGATTGCATTTCGATGTTGCGGACGCGGAGGATTCCGCGGCGCCGGGCGGCAGCGCAAACGTACCGCCGGATGCCGATCCGCGCGGCATGCCGCCCCTTTATTTCCACGCCAAGGAACTGATCTGGGGCGAACGGCAATTCGGCGATGTGACCGCGACGCTCGCCAAGGAGGAGGAGGGCGTCGCCCTCAAATCCTTGAGCGTGACGGCGCCGACTTTCAGCGTCAATGCAGAGGGTGAATGGCGTGCCCAGGATGCCGGCGTCAGCCGCATCAAGGGCACTTTAACCAGCACCGATGTGCAGGGTACCCTGAAG
>DATNKC010000309.1:0-3959 GCA_035603615.1 Steroidobacteraceae bacterium
CGCTGGAACCGGACGTCACCGTCTGCGCGACAGCGGTACTGCACCAACCGAGCGCGACGGCCGAAACACTCAACCACAATTCTTGGATCTTCATGGCTCCCCCTTGCGTTTCTGGTGCGCTCTTACGGCGCGTGCCGGAATACTTACACTAACTATATCCACAGTCAACATTCACTCTAACGATAGCGAATATGTATAGTTTGGCGAGGGGCCCAGGTCACAGAGGGAATTCGCGAGCGGGTTCAAGCGGTTGACCAGCCGCTCACGCCGGACGATTATCGCGAGCACCTTAGCGGGAGACCGTGATGACTCTTCGCGTCGAGCCTTCTGGAGCGAGCTGCGGCGCGCTGATATACGGCGCGGACCTTTCTCAACCGCATTCGCACGCGGAAATCGACCTCATCCGCGACGCTTGGCTCAAACATCAGGTCATCGGCATTTGCGGCCAAGAGCTGCAAATCGCCGATTTGGAGCGGTTCGCCGCCGCGCTAGGTCCTGATGGTGACGATCCTTTCATCGCGCCGATCGCAGGCCATCCGCGCGTCGTCGAGGTGCGCCGCGACGCCAACGAGACGACACCGGTATTCGCCGAGGCGTGGCACTCCGACTGGAGTTTTCTGGAATCCTCCCCCGCCGGCACTCTGCTATACGGCAAAGTCATTCCACCCATCGGCGGCGATACGCTCTTCGCCAATCAATACGCCGCTTACGATGCGCTCACAGATGCCATGAAAGCCAAAATTGCGAACCTTCAAGGCATCCATTCAGCTCGCCGCAGCTACTCCCCCGGCGGCGTATATGGCGAGCGCGACAAGGGGCGCTCGATGGCCATCCGGTATTCGGAGAGGGCCATGGCGACGCAGCTTCATCCGTTAGTGAGAACCCATTCTGAAACGGGCCGCCGCGCCCTGTTCGTTAATCTTGGATACACCATCGGCATCGATGGCATGAACGATGCGGAAGCCACCGCGCTGCTGTCGGAACTCTTCGCACACCAAAGCCTTCCAAAATTCATCTACCGACATCGCTGGTCACCCGGACTTTTGACTCTGTGGGACAATCGCTGCGTATTGCATACCGCGACAGGCGGTTACCAAGGCCATCAGCGCTTGCTATGGCGAATTACCATTGGCGAGCGGCGTGCGGTGCACCTTACGTCAGCGCCCGATGCTTCGTGACATCATTAGAAGGAGAAATTCGATGCGACTTCAATTCCTGACCGTAGCGCTTGCAGTAACTGGGTTTTGCATCAGCCTTGCAGGCGAGGCGCAAACTCCCGCGCCGGCGGCGGTGAATCCGCTGGATGCCATCCCGGAAAACATGCCGTTCGACCTTCCTTATGGCGCACCGATATCGTTGGACCGCGCCGAGGCGGCGATTGCGGCCGCGGTCGCCGAGGCAAAGAAGCGTCACTGGAAAATGAATGTCGCCGTCGTGGACTCGGGCACTAATTTGGTTGCCTTCCAACGAATGGACGGCGCGCAGCTCGCATCGATCGCCGTTTCAGAGCACAAAGCCCGGACCGCCGCCAGTTTCCGGCGTGAGACGCGTGCGTTCGAGGATGCGATCCAATTGAAACAGGCTTATTACGCGCTTACTCTCGACGGCATCATGGCCTCGCGCGGTGGAATTCCCCTCATCGAAGGCGGGAAAATCGTCGGTGCGATCGGCTGCTCAGGTGGTACCGGATCCCAGGATGAAGCGGTGTGCAAGGTTGGCGCAGCCACAATCAAATAAATCACCGCGCCCTCGCCGTGCGAGATTCGCTCACCAACCGATGCCGTAGTCCTCGCCGTGGTTGCTGGAGCCACCCCACATGGTTCCGTGAGCGCGGTCGAGTTCGATCGCGTTGATTGGACCCGAGCTGCGTTCCACGAAGTCGAGCTTGTAACCCATGCGCACGAGTTGCTCGCGCACCCAGGGCGGCGTGGCTGTGTTCACCGTGAGGCGGCCGGGTATGGATTCGTGGGCTCCGAATGAGTCGCGCATCTGGTAGCTGGTGATGTTGGCGGCCTCAGTGGCTTCCTGCGGGGTCATGCCGAACTCGACCACGTTCAGGAAAAACTGCAACAGGTTCTGATCCTGAGTGTCGCCCCCTTGTACGGAGAATACGAGAAACGGCTTGCCGTCCTTCAAAGCCAGAGTCGGGGTCAGCGTTGCGCGCGGACGCTTGCCGGGCTGCAGCACATTGTAAGGGTCGTCGGACGCTTCGAGCACGAAACTCTGCATGCGCTGGCTCAAGCCCACGCCGGTGTGGCCCGCGATCACGGCCGGCGTCCAGCCGCCGCTGGGCGTGACCGACACGGCCCAGCCCTTCTCATCGGTGGCTTCGACGCTGGTCGTGCCCAGCCGAAACGTGCGGTCGTACTCGAGCAGTGCTGTCGGGCTCCACTCCGCTTTGGCACTGGCGTTACTGGGCATTTTGCTATGCCACTTCTGCAGGATGGCGGTGAACGGATTCTTGCCGCCCTGGTAGGGGTACGGATCGCCGGGGCGAATGTCCGGATCATTGTGCTCGAACTGGATCAACTTCGCGCGATCCCGCGCATAGTCCTTCGACAGCAGTCCTTGTATCGGCGACTCCGGCGGAAAGGAGGGATCGCCGTAATAGAAGTCCCGGTCCGCAAAGGCTAGGTTCATGGCTTGATACAGCGTGTGGATGTAGCGAGCGCTGTCGTAGCCCATGGATTTTAAGTCGAAGTTTTCTAGAATGTTCAGCGCTTGGAGCATCACTGGGCCTTGTACCCAAGTGGTGAGCTTGTAGACCTCGATGCCCTTGTAGTTGGTGTGCACGGGCTCTTCAATGTGCACTTTCCACCGGGCCAGGTCCTCCATGGTGAACAGGCCGCCCTGCTCACGCGCACCGCGCACCAGCTCTTGCGCAATATCGCCCTTGTAGAAGCGGTCGTACGCGGCGTATATCGCCGCCTTGCGATCCTTGCCGGCGGCGCGCGCTTTGCGCTCCGCCTCCACCAGTTTGCGCAACGTCGCCGCGAGTTCCGGTTGATGGAAAATCTCGCCGGGCTGCGGACCCTCGCGCGCCTCTCCTGGGTGGATGAGAATGGTGCGCTTGGAATCGGGCCACTGCGCGATCTTGTCCTTGTAATGCTCGATGGTGTTGGACAGTTCGGCCTCCATCGGATAGCCGTCGGCCATCTGGATTGCCGGGGCCAGCACGTCGGCGAGGCTCATGGTTCCGTACTCTGCGAGCATGGTCATGAGGCCGCCCGGCGTTCCGGGGGTCACCGCGGCGAGCGGACCGAACTCGGGCGGATAGCTCATGCCTTTCTGGTGAAAGAATTCCGGTGTCGCACCGGTGGGCGCGACGCCGAGTGCGTTAATGCCGATGACTTTGCCGGTGTTCGGGTTGTAGATCAGCGCCTGGGTCTCGCCGCCCCAGGAGAGCGTGTCCCACATGGTGGAGGTCGCCGCGATCATGGCGCAGGCGGCATCCACCGCGTTGCCGCCTTTCTGAAAGATCATGGCTCCGGCCGTCGCGGCCAGCGGCTTGCCGGTCACCGCCATCCAGTGCTGGGCGTGCAGCGCCGGCTTTTGCGTGCGTCCTTCAGCGGCTTGCATGGTACCGATCATGATCGCGGCAGCGCTTAGAATCATTGCCAGCCGGGTAACCTTAGTGTCAGTTTTCATAGCGTCCGCCGCGTCATGAGTTTGAAGGAAGGCTGCGAGGACTCGTGAGCCGTGCGAACAGCACGCCCGCGATCGCGCCGACCGCCATTTGCGCCGCGAGGCCGGCCGGTCCGCGCGCGCCGAAAATACCCACCGTTCCCAACACGTTCCTCATGATGGTAAACAGCACGAAGAGCGCCAAAGCGCCGCCGAGGCCGAAGACGATCGCGCGAGCACCGATGAAACGGGCCAGTGCGCCCGAAATCAAGAATGCGATAAATAAGGCGATCGTCGTGACGGCCGCGTAAGGCACGAACATACCGACAAGATCA
>DATNKC010000310.1:0-5817 GCA_035603615.1 Steroidobacteraceae bacterium
ATTCAGGTCAATGGTGTCGAAGACATCCGGCAGCAGATAGCCGGGATGACCCAGCATCTCTTTGCGATCAATGTCGTGGCACACCACAATGACATCCGGCTGGCTGCCGTGAAGCAAGCCGAGCGAAACCCCCGCGTACGCGGGGTGGAACAAGGAACCCTGACCTTCAATCACGTCCCAGTGCTGCGCGGGTGCCGCGGGGCTCAATATCTCTGCGGCGCCGGCCTCGAAATCCGCAACGACCGCGTCCATCGGCATGCCGCCGCCCGCGATCAAGATTCCGGTCTGCCCCGTGGCACGAAAGTCCGTGTCGATTCCGCGCTCGCTGAACGCGCGCGCCAACGCGAGGGCCGTGTATTTCTTGCCCACGGCGCAATCCGTGCCGACGGTCAGCAGGCGTTTGCCGCTGCGCTTGGCGCCGCTTCCGATCGGGATGTTTTTCGGCGGCGTGCGCACATCGATGAGTCGGCGGCCGTAGCGCTCCGCAGCCGCTTTCAACTGCGGCACGCTGCCGAGTTTGGCGTGCATGCCGCTGATGAGATCGAGCCCAGACTCGAGCGCTTCAACCAGCGCCGGGATCCAACTCTCGCCGATCACGCCGCCGGTATTGGCTACGCCGATGACGAGTGCGCGGGCACCGCGCGCGCGCGCCTCCTTCGGCGATAAACGCGGCAGATCCGTGGTGACGGTCGCACCGGCGACCGACCATTCCCCGACGCAGCGATCACGCGCCCAGTCGCGCAGTCCGAACGCCGTCTTGGCATAGCCCTTCTCGGTGGTGTCCCCCAGAAAAAGCAGATAAGGCTGAGGTAAATCCAGTACCTGCGACATTCGGGTCTCCGCCGCGTGTAATTCGCGATTCGTATTCATTCCCTAATCCTTAGAATTTCGTAGACAGTTTGCCGGCCATGTTCATGGCCTCCCCTAGGTCCAAGTAGAACCCAACAGGCGACGAAAATTGCCACCGAGCACTGCCTGAATATTCGAATCGCTGTAGCCGCGGCGGATCAAGGCAGCGGTGAGGTCATAAACCTTGCGGGGATGATCGAAGCCGTCGGTGTCTATCTTGTCGCGGAATGCATAGGAGGACTTATAGCCCGCCTTCAGCTGCTTGTATTGGTCGGGCGGCATATGATCGTAGCCCATCAGATCGGAGTCCGAGCCGATACCCACGTGGTCGATACCGACGAGCTTTACCACATGATCGATATGATCGACGATGTCTTCAACCGTCGTCGGCTCCTTGTCTTTGACAAACATGCGCACGCCGGTGATGCCCATGACGCCGCCCTTTGCCGCGAGCTTGCGAATCGCCTCGTCGGTTTTGAGACGCGGATGGTTATTGAGCGCGCGGCAATTCGAATGCGTAAAGGCGATGGGCTTGGGGGATAATTCGATGGCGTCCAAGGTGGTCTTATCGCCGCTGTGCGAAACATCGACGAGCATGCCCACTTCGTTCATCGCCTTTATGATCTCTACTCCGTAGTCGCTGATCCCGCCATCAACCCGTTCCGTGGAGCCGCTTCCGATAAGATTTTGAGTATTATAAGTCAGCTGCGCGCACCGCAATCCCAGTTCGTAGAACGCTTTGACGTCCTTCGATTCCCGAAACTCGTCGGCGTTTTGCAATCCCATGATGACGGCGATCTTCTGCTTGGCCTTTGCGCCATCCAAGTCGTCGGCTTTGCCCACCAAGGTAAAAACGTGCGTATTGCGCCCGACAAATCCGCTCCATGCGGCGATAAATTCCAGCGCGTCGTCATAGGCGGTTGCACCGCCGACCCCGACGGAATTATGAAATCCGGTTATGCCACATGTCCGAAACATGGCGGCCTCAGACTCGGTCAAAGGCAGCGCGTAGGCTTCGGGACGAAAATCCAACTTAAGCGGTGCGAGCATGTCGATCACGAGCGAGCGCTGCACCAAGTCCAAAACCTTGGACGAATACTTGTTCTTGGGTTCTTGAGCAGCCGCGGTTTGCGCGGCATAGCCTTCCGGCAGCGCCAGCGCCGCCATCGCCCCGGCCATGGCTTGCAATGTGCGGCGGCGGGTCACTGGAAGGTAAGGGTCGGACATCGTTTGCTTATCCTGATATCATGTCGCAACTAAGCCAGAATAATCCTGTATAGACAATTGTCAATGAAATTCTCTATACAGGTCGGTTAGCCCCGATTTAAAAAATAGTATGTTTAGGGGACCTCGAAGCGGTTGACCTAGCGATTGCGGTAGGTATGCTGCGAGCGGCCAACAGAAACGATATTTGAAGGGCGGCTCAGATGGATATGAATACGCGTCACCCAACGCTCGGCAGCTTGCTACGCTCATTGCGGGCTCGCAATGGCTGGACCTTGAGCCAGATGAGTCAACGCACCAGCATACCTGTCTCCACTCTTTCCAAAGTGGAACATGACCGCCTGACCTTGAGCTACGACAAGCTGGTGCAATTGAGCCAACGGCTTGAAATCCGCGTGTCGGAGTTGTTCGCAGATCCAACTGAAGCAGAACCGGCGGTAACGGCTCGCCGCAGCATCGGACTCACCGAGGACGCGGTGCGCGTGAATACGAAAAACTATGATTATTACTACCTGTGCCCCGAGCTGCGCAGGAAGCGGATGATCCCGATCTTGACGCGCATCCGCGCCAAGAGCGCCGAGGAGTTCGGCGAACTGGTGCGCCACTCGGGCGAGGAATATATCTATGTCCTCAAGGGCGCGATCAAGGTGCTCACCGAGTTTTACGATCCGGTGGTCTTGAATGGCGGCGAGTCCATCTATTTGGACAGCAATATGGGGCACGCCTACGTCACTGCGGAGGGATGCGACGAGGCGGTCGTGCTCGGCATGTGCTCGAGCCCCGATGAGGGGTTGATCCACTCCCTGATGTCATTGCACGGCGAGCCTGAGGCAGTTTTACCTCCGAGTGCGCCAGAGCCGGCGCGCGCTCCCGTCAAGGCGGCCAAGAAGACCAAGGGGCGTTAGGGTTCGAGCGCGCCAGCAACGCAGTCAACTTCATGGTGAGCTCCGCCGTGGCTGTCCCAGCGGCACATACAGCGTGCTGGGATGGGCTTTATCATGCAGCAGTGTCACCGTCACCGGCCGTGCATCGGCCATGCTCTCGTCCGACACCGCTTTTCCTGAGTTGTAATTCTTTTGTGTATAGATCGAATTGATCGGACCAATCACCAACCGCAGCCGGCTGCCGGGCGCCAATTGCCGCGAGACGAAGGTGAAGCGCTTGAAATCGTATAGCAGCGGTTTGCGCGTCGTGACGAGATTGGCCACTCGAAGGCTCTCGCGATAGCGGGCACGAATGCGGTCCGTCGTCAGCAAAATGCTGCGTCCGTTGGCGGTGATTTCGTAGACCAGCGCTTGCAGATCCGTGTCGGGCTGATCCAGCGCGATCCAGGCCGACAAACGAAAAAAGCCCGAGATTTCAGTATTCTTTTCGAGCGGCTCTGAATGATAGACAAGCTGCTTGCCCTCCTGGGCAAAGAGCATGCGCTGATCGGTCAGATCGCCGGGATCGACGTGCGACTCCAGTTCGGCCGTCGAAACATCGCGCGGATCGTAGATGAAGTGGTCGGGTGGACCGAAGGGCCGCTTCGAGTCTTGTGCCTCCAGCGTGCCGGAACTCAAGATATGCGTTGCGTTGGCTGAGGAGTTGAGCAGCAGCGGCTGCATCTCGGCAGTGACCTTGTCGAGGCTGCCTGCGTAGCGCCATTCTTCCGCGCCCATGACGTAATAGGCGACCGCATCCTTGAGAAATTCAGGTTTCGCGCCGCCGGCCATGGTCCAGTGATACCAATCAAGATGCAGCTTGGGCAGGTCGACCAGACTCGCCGGTCCAAAATCGATGCCGCCGATGGGTGTGCGCGGGGTGCGTGTCGCGGGATGATCCCACGGGCCGATGATCAAAAACTGCTTGTCGCGTTGCGCGGCGGACGCCACGCGCATGTAATCCCGATAGTACTCGAGTGCACCGGGTTGATCGTCATCGTAGCTTCCGGTGATCGTGAGGATGGGCATGTCCAAGGCCTTGAACTGTTCAGCCGTCGGCGTCATCTGGTCCAAGTATTCATCAACCGACGGATGGCGTAGCCATTCGCGCAGCGAGGGTTGCTCGCCGCCCAGCGCGTGCTCGAGATTCGAAAATGGCTGACCCGTCGTGAACCGCTCTCGCCAGAGAGAAGGCCAAAACTGATCGTCAGCGAACAGCTTCGATTGCAATGCGTGACCGGCCGTGTAGGTCAGCCACTGCATCAGGTATTGGTAGGAGATATTGTTGCGCGCCGGAAAATCCACGCCCGGGAATGCCGCCGCGGCGGGGACGATGGTTGCCAAATGCGGCGGACGATTCTTCGCGGTCGCCCACTGATCGAAGCCGGCATAGGATCCGCCCCACATCGACACCTTGCCGTTGCAATAGGGTTGTTTGGCCAGCCATTCCACGACGTCGTAGCCGTCGTTGATCTCTTGGGCAAACGGTGTGAATGCCCCCTCGGAATTACCGCGGCCGCGCACATCGACGAGCAGGAAAGGCAAGCCGTGCCCCGCGAAGTACATGGCGCGGTCGTGATAGCTGTCGCCGATATAGGGCGTCAGCGTGAAAATGCAGGGCGCAGGCGCGCGCTGCTCTTTCGGCCGGTAGACGGTGGCGTTCAGCCCGACTCCATCCCGCAGGGGAATGCGGACCGACCACGTTATATCGACGGCGCTTGGCGCCGCATCCTCGGCGCGTGCTGCGTCGAAGTCGACGCAGCCCAGGCCTAAGAGCAGAACGAGAGCAGCAGCCGGCGAACGGCCTCTGTTCATCCGCCGTAACATTGTCGCCGCTAGAATTTGTACCCTACTTGTATGCCAATGGTGCGCGGCTGAATGAACGACACCAGACCGGTTTGATTGGCGCCGCCGGTAGCGCTGAAGTCGGTGATGCCCTTCGAGTTATTGAGGTTATTGCCGTACAGTTCCGCGTTGTAGTGTCCATTGTCCAGGCCGAGGTGCAGCTGCAACGTGTTGTACACCGGCAGCTTGGTGTGCGGTTCGACCACGGTGATGGACGGCGAGAACGAAGTAAAGCGGGTTCCGGTGTAGGTCTCCGAGCCTCCGATGAATGCTGACCAATCGGCGAACGCAGGCCACTTGTAGTCGACATTCAGCGTCGAACTGACGTTTGGCACATACGGCAATTTATCGCCGGAGGACGCGCCCAGGAGCGTCGCGTCGGCGGTCAGGTATGCGTCAGTGTACGAACCCAACAATCCGATCGAGAGCCCCGAGAGCGGCCGCCACTCAAAGTTCCACTCGACGCCCTTGCTGGTCGCGCTGCCGGAATTGCCATTGATGCCGACTGGGCCGGAAGTTGTCTGCACGATGCTCAGGATTTGGATGTTCTTCCAATCGATATAGAACACGTCCATGTCGATGGAGAACTTCTTGTCGAACAGATCGGTGCGAAACCCGATCTCGTAATTCTTGGTCGAATCCGACTGGAACGAGGGCGGGTTCGGCAAGGTGGGCGTCGGGAGGTTCGGGCCGCCGGGACGAAAGCCCGTCGCCACGCGCACATAGGCGAGCGTGTCCTCGTTGATGTGCCAACGCGGCGCCACCGACCAGGTCGTGTTGTTCTGTGACGTAAACTGCGCCGGAAAGTTCGTGGTGGTGGGTCCGTAGAGAATGCAGCAGAATGTATTCACCTGCGAGTTTTGCTTCACGTCCGTGTTGCGCCCGCCGAGTTCGAGGTCAAATGCAGTATTGAAGTGATACGTGACGTCGGCAAAAAAGGAGTGTTCCAGATAGTCGCCCGGTATGATGGCGCCGC
>DATNKC010000311.1:0-2624 GCA_035603615.1 Steroidobacteraceae bacterium
GCAGCTGCGCACGCAGCGCGAAATCGACGGGCCTGCGATTGTCCGGATCCACGAGGCTCAAGTCCCACAATTCGGTACCCTGATAAAAATCCGGCACACCCGGCGCAAGCAGCTTGATCAGCGTCTGCGCCAGGCCATTGATGCGTCCGGGCAGGATCAGCGGCTCGATAAAGCGCTCGAGACTGGCGATGAAATCGGGCGATTCGAACACGCCGCCTACAAATCCGCGAATCTTTTCTTCGAAACTGACATTGGGTTCATGCCAAGACGTGCTGATCTTTGCTTCGCGGCAGGCCTTGAGCATGTAGCCCCACGCGCGGTCGTGATCGATGGGCCATGCGCCGATCAGCGTCTGGTACAGGAGATACTCGGCATGCCTATCGGGCAGGCGATTCTGCCAGGCGTTGGCATTGAGCTGCGACCATTGATGCAGCGCCTCTGACCAGCGCTCCGGGATTTCAGAGAGGATGGATATGCGCGCGCGCACATCCTCGCTGCGCTTGTTGTCGTGCGTCGAGGTGGCGAGCATGTTGTGCGGCCATCGATCGCTCAGGTAATGGCAGAATTCATGAAATTTATCGGCCGAGATGCCGATCAGCGAGGCTTGCGAGCCTACTTCATTGCACGACACGAGCCGGTCGAAACAATAGAACATCGTGTCTTCAACACCCTTCGCCATGACCGCGGGCGTCAATTGCTGCCACTTCGCGATGAAATCCGCTTCGGCCGCATCCAGATCCGTTTTCGTGAACAGCGTCGAGAGAAAATCGAACGCGGCCGCTTCCACTTCCGGAGAACCAATTCGCGCGCTCTGCAGCGCCTCGACCAGGATGCGCCGGTCCTCCTCATCCAGTGCATCGGCGCTACGGTAGGTTCGATAGACGGGAAGCGCCGTAATCAGCCTCTCCAGTGCCTGCCGCAAGTGACGCGGACTCAAATCCCGCGTTTGCCAGGCGGTGCGCGCGATCTGCAGCGCCGCTTCGGTGAGCATTTGGTGAGAGGCGGCAAACGTCGTCTCGAGGATGGCGCGCTTCGTCTCGCGCACCAATTTGCCGAAGTTCACCGAATGGCCGGTAAAATCAGCATAGGTCGCGGTCAAGACATCGGTGCGTTGATCATCCATCCACAGGCGGTTCACCTTGGCCAGGAACTCATAGCCGACGGTGCCGTCGATGGGCCAGCCCTCTCTTAGGCGCTCATCGTTCTCCAGGATCTTTTCGATATAAATCCGGCCATCAGGCAGCATGCCCCGCAGCCGTTCGAAGTATTGCAACGGCTCGCGCAAGCCATCGGGATGATCGACCCGCACGCCGTCGATCTCACCCTTGGCAATCATCTCCGCTACTCGGGCGTGGGTTGCGGCGGCCACATCAGGGCGCTCGGTGCGAATCCCGATGAGCGAGTCGATGTCGAAAAATCGCCGGTAATTGGCCAGCTCGCCTGAGAGCTTCCAGCCGTGCAACAGATAGTATTGCCTGCGCAAAATGGCATCGATCCGCGCATTGTCGCCCTGCACGCGAGCGACGGCGTCTTGCAACCGCCCGGACTTCACCGCCGCGGCGAGAACCTCGCGTGCGCGCGCCGCATGGCGGCGATAGGCACAGCGCTCTTCCTCGCCAGGATCCGCGACGCTGCGCAGACGATCGAGTTCGTCGAAGCAACGCTCCGCGCCCTCCGTCAGCAGCGGGCCCCAGGATGCCGGCGCAAGCGGCCAGGTATTCTCATAATGCTTGACGCGCGGTTCGTCGCCGATGACCTCTATGCGCAGCTCATCCGCTTCCAAAGCGGCGCCATACGGTTTGGCGAGCGAACACAAATGTACGCAGAACGGCTGACCTTGCGGATTCCGAATATCGAAATAGCCGGCGAACGGACTGAATGGCCCCTGTCGCAAGACATCGTCCCACCACGGATTGTAGTGCGAGGCGGACATGTGATTCGGCACGATGTCCAGGAGGATTCGCAGCTTCAATTCGCGGGCAGCGCGCACAAACTGGACCCAAGCCGGCTCGCCGCCGAGATCATCGCTGATCTTGCTCGGATCGACTACGTCATAGCCGTGTTGACTGCCGGGCACGGCCTGCAGGCACGGCGACAAGTACACATGACTGATTCCCAGTTCGGCAAGATATCCAAGCACTTGCTGCGCGGCGGATAGCGGGAATCCGGCATGCAGCTGCAGCCGATAGGTCGCTATCCAACTACCGCTCATGACTGAGGAGCACCATGGAGCGGGCCGCGAGATTGACCAGCCGGTTGCGCTTCACGGACTCCTTGTCGATTTCCAGCGTCGGCCGCGCGGTATCGAACGCGATCTTCCAGCCGCCGTGATACAGCTCGTGCGATATCCGGAAGGCCACGGGCTCGTGATGCGCATTGAGAAGCAGCAGAAAATCCGTGTCCTCGGCGCACTGTGATTCGGCGTCCCGAATCTCAGATGCCGCGCCGTTCATGAACATGCCGAGGGTGCGCATCCAACCGCCGTCTTCCCAATCCTTGCTCTCCATGCGCTTGCCGTCCGCGCGAAACCAGACAATGTTTTTGTCCGGATGCTTGGCGTCGGGATCATGGTCATAGAACATGCCGCGGTGGAAATTAGGATGCTGCTTCCGGTACTTGATCAC
>DATNKC010000312.1:0-3486 GCA_035603615.1 Steroidobacteraceae bacterium
ACTTCGGTGCTTCCGTTTATTTTGTCTGGCAGCCCGGTGTGGCCCTCTTATTGGGTCTGCTCCTGAGATGGGGACAGAAGAAATATCTATCAGCACCCCAAAACGCAATCCTAGGACCCTAAGATATTTCTCAGCGCAACCACTTTACCCGCGCGCGCGGCGCAAGACTTTGCTGAGTAGCGCGTTGCCCTGTTCATTCGTCACGTGCATCTGAAAAACGCTCTGGCGAGCCTAGCGATGCGATTTGGCGTACGTGTCGAATGCCACCGCAGCGACAATAATCAGCCCAATCACCACCTGTTGCCAATATGACGACACGTGCATGATGACCAGGCCATTGGTGAGTACGCCAATCAATAGCGCACCAACGATGGTGCCGCCGATTCCACCGCGTCCGCCGGCAAGACTGGTGCCGCCGATCACCACCGAGGCAATCACGCGCAGCTCGTAACCAATCCCGCCGACCGCTTCGGCGGCGCCGAGCCTGGCGGACAATAAAAATCCCGCCAATCCCGACAGCGCACCCACGATCACATACACACTGGTGATGATCGCCGGCACGTCCAAGCCGTTGAGGCGCGCCGCCTCCGGATTGCCGCCGACCGCATAAACATAACGTCCGTAACGCGTGTAGCGTTCCGTGACCAGGCCTACCGCCGCGATCAAGCCAAACAGCACGATGGGCACGGGTATGCCGGCGATCGATCCGGTTCCCCACCAGCGATAACTCGCATCGAAGCCTGAGATGGGCGAGCCATCATTGAGAATCAGCGTGGCACCGCGCCAAACGGTCATGCCGCCCAAGGTCACGATGAAGGGCGGGACACTGAAGAAGGTCACCGCCTTACCCTGCAGATATCCCACCAGGGTCCCGACCGCTGTCGCGGCCGCCAGCGCCACGACCCAGCCTGAAGGGGAATCCATTCCCAGCGCCTTCATGACAAAGGCTCCCGACATGCCCGCAAACGCGAGCAGCGAGCCGACGGCAAGGTCGACGCCGGCCGTCAAAATAACGAAAGTCATGCCGACCGCGATGATGCCGTAGATCGAAACCTCGGTAAGAATGTTGGTTACGTTGCGCAGCGACAGAAAGCGTGGATTTTCGAGCGCGAAGAACGCAATCAGCGCGCAGAGGAACAACGACGTTCCGTAGCGCCGCAGCCACGCCACCGCGTCAAAACGCCGGTCGGCCGTACCCTGCTCCGGTACGGTGGGGTCCTTCATAGCGCGGCGCTTCGCTTCAGGTCTGCGGCGCTTGAAATGGCCATCAGTTCCATCAGGTTATTTTCCGTCGCCTCTCGCCCGTCGAGAACGCCGCTAATGCAGCCCTCGCGAAACACCGCGATCCGATCGCTGAGCGCAAGAACCTCGGGCATTTCGGAGGAGATGACGATCACTGCCATGCCGCTCTGCGCCATTTCACATAGCAACTGGTGAACTTCGGCCTTCGCACCAACATCGATTCCTCGGGTCGGCTCATCGACGATCAAGACTTTGGGTTGCAGGGCCATGCAGCGCGCCAGCAGGACCTTCTGTTGATTGCCACCCGACAAGGTCCCGACCGCAACGGCCGAGCTGGCCATCTTGATGCGCAGCGCCGTCCGGTATTTCTCGACCAATTGGCGCTCCTGCATTTCGTTGACGAAGATGCGCCATCGCGCGATGCGCTTCAAACTCGGCAGCGTTATGTTCTGACTGATCGATTGCTCTAAAAAACAGCCCTGCTGTTTTCGATCCTCAGGCACCAGCGCAATCCCGGCGCGAATGGCGTCTTTGGGCGAGCGCAACGGCCGCAGTTCCGACCCATTGAGGTACATCACGCCGCGATCGCAATGATCAGCCCCGAAAATGATGCGCGCCAGTTCCGTACGCCCGGCTCCCACCAGGCCGGCAAAGCCTAAAATCTCCCCGGCTTTGACCTCGACCGACAGATCGTTGAGCGCAATGGCGTGCCGGCCGCTCAAGTCGCAGGCGCGCGAAACGCCATTGACGGCAAGAACTGTTTCGCCCGCGCGTGCGTTGCGCGCCCGTTTCGAGAACTCCACATCCCGACCGACCATGAGACGCACCAAATCGGAAGTCTCGACGCTTCCTACCTCGCCCCGCGCAACGTAGCGCCCGTCGCGCAACACCGTGAAACTGTCGCAAGCCATCTTTACTTCATCCAACCGGTGCGTAACGTAGATAAAGCTCACGCCGCGTGTCTTGAGCTCTGCGATGACGGCGTGCAGGATTTGAACTTCGCGCCGACCTAAGGCCGCAGTCGGCTCATCCATGACGATGAGCTTGGCTTTTTGCGCGACGGCACGACCGATTTCCACCATTTGCTGATGGGCAACGCTCAAATGGCGCACTTCCCGCCTCGGATCGGCGCTAAGCCCTAAGCTCTCCAGCAACGCGCGCGAATCGTCGTACATCGTGGCCCAATCGATGAAACCACGGCGCACGGGTTCGCGCCCCAGGTAAAGGTTCTCGGCAATCGACATGAATGGCAGCAAATTGAATTCTTGATAAATAGTGACGAGGCCTGCGCGTTGGCGTTCGCGCGGTGTTTCGTTCGGCGCAAGCGTCACTCCATCGAGCGTGGCCTCGCCCCGATCCGCGCGCAGCGCGCCCGACAGTATTTTCAAGAGCGTTGATTTGCCAGCGCCGTTTTCGCCCAGCAGCGCGTGTATTTCTCCTTTGCGCACTTGCAGATCGACGCCATCCAAGGCCTTGACCCCGGGAAATTGCTTGCAAACGCCGCGTACATCCAAAAGGTTCGGCGCAGGATTCACGCCGCTACCGAACTTCGCCGATGCGCTCGGCCTGATTGATGTTGGCTTGCGTAATCAGGATCGGCGCGATGCTCGCGCCCGGCATCGGCGTGTGCTGGCGAATCTGCGCGACCAGCTGCTGAAGAGCGGTTCGCGCTTGACTCTTCGGCGATTGCTCAACGGTGGCTGCCATCTCGCCACTGCGCACCAATTTCAGTGCCTCGGGGGTGGCGTCAAATCCGATGACTTTGACGCCGGAAACACCGCTCGAGCGCAAGGCTTCCAGGGCTCCCAGGGCCATCTCGTCGCTCTCCGCCACAACCGCCTGCAGGGACTGCCCGCCGAGCGAGGTCAGGACGTTTTGGGTCACGGTCAGGCCTTGCTCGCGCTTCCACGTGGCAGATTGCTCCGCCACGATTTGATATTTCGCCCCCGCGGCAGCCAAGGCTTCCTTGATGCCGCGCGTGCGGTCGATGGACGGGCTGGATCCCAGCTGCCCGGTGATCAACAGCACTCGCGCGCCGTTCGGAAAGGAATCGACCACCCACTGCGCCATGACGCGACCACCCGCGACATTGTCCGCCCCGACATGCGGGACCTTCGTGCTTGTGTTGTCGACCCTGCGATCCAAGGTCACGACGGGAATCCCCGCCTTGATCAGCTCTTCGACCCCCGGCGTCAGTGCGTTCACATCGTTCGGCGCCAGAATGATGCCCTGGGCGCCGCCCGT
>DATNKC010000313.1:0-8882 GCA_035603615.1 Steroidobacteraceae bacterium
TTTCTCGAGGCGCATAAGCCCGATATCCTGTGCCTGCAGGAGACCAAGGCTGAACGCGGCCAGATCGAAATCGAGTTGCCCAATACCTTCGAGTATTGGAACTCGGCGGTGAAGAAGGGCTATTCGGGAACTGCGATATTCTCCAAGCGGGAACCGCTGAAGGTCATCAATGGTTTTCCGAACGAATTCGCCAAGCGCTTCAGCTTCGCCGACGAGCTGAAGCGCGACAGCGCGGAGGAGGGCCGCGTCATCACGGCGGAGTTCGCCAAGTTCTTCATGGTCACTGTGTATACGCCGAATGCCAAGGATGACCTGAGCAGGCTCGCCCTGCGGTACAAGCATTGGGATCCTGCATTTCTCGCCTATTGCAAACAGCTGGAGAAGACCAAGCCCGTCATATTTTGCGGCGACTTGAATGTCGCGCACACCGAGCTTGATCTGGCGAATCCGAAACCCAATCGCGGCAAGAAGGGATTCACCGACGAGGAGCGCGCGGGATTCCAGGCTTTTATCGATGCCGGCTTCGTCGACACCTTCCGCTTGTTCACCCAGGGCAATGGCCACTATTCCTGGTGGAGCCATTTCGCCAACTCACGGGCGCGCAACGTCGGATGGAGAATCGACTACCTCATGGTATCGGCGGCGCTTCGCAGCGCGGTGAAAAGCGCGCAAATCCATGCTTCCGTCATGGGCAGCGATCACTGCCCGGTGAGCATTACGCTGGATTCAAGCTTTTAGAGCACCGTCTTAAAGGCTCCTAGAGCGATTCCATCACCGTGGCAATGCCTTGCCCGCCGCCGATGCACTGCGTGGCAAGTGCGTAGCGTCCCTTGGTGCGCGCGAGCAAGGACGCCGCCTTGCCGGTGATGCGTGCGCCGGTTGCGCCCAAGGGATGGCCGAGCGCCATGCCGCCGCCATCGATATTGATCTTGGCCGGATCAAGCTTGAGCTCCCGAATGCAGGCGAGCGCTTGCGAGGCGAATGCTTCGTTGATCTCAATCACGTCGAGCGCATCGACCTTGAGCGCGGCGCGCGCCATGGCCTTGCGAGTGGCCGGAATCGGTCCAATCCCCATGACAGCGGGATCACAGCCCACGGTGGCCGCCGAGCGAATGCGCGCCAGAGGATGCAACCCATGGCGTGCGGCGAATTCCTCGGTGGTCACCAGCACCACCGATGCGCCGTCCGTCAAAGGCGAGGAAGTTCCCGCGGTGACCACGCCGTTTTCGGCGAACGCGGGCTTGAGGGCCGCCAGCGCCTCGAGCGAGGTGGCGGGGCGTATGCAGCCATCCTCCGACACCAGCTCGCCGGACTCCAGCCGGATCGGCACAATTTCATCGCGCAGCCTGCCTTGCTCGCGAGCCTGCGCGGCTTTGCGGTGCGACTCGACCGCCATGACTTCCTGATCGTGGCGCGAAATGTTGTAGCGCTGCGCCACATTCTCCGCGGTTTGCCCCATGCTGATGTACGCATCCGGATAGCGGCTCAGCAATTCCGGATTGGGCGAGCGGTTGAAACCGCCCTGCGGCACCATGCTCATCGATTCCACGCCGACGCACAGATACGCCTCGCCGATGCCGGCCTCGAGCTGAGCCGCGGCAATTTGGATCACGGACATCGAGGAGCCGCAAAAGCGATTGACCGTCATGCCGCCGACTTCCAAGGGCAGTCCCGCCAAGAACGCCACGATGCGCGCGATATTCGACCCTTGGGGTCCTTCGGGATAGGCGCAGCCCAAGATCACATCCTCGATCAGCGCAGGATCGAGACGCGTGCGCTCGAGCAGTCCGGTGACCACTTGCGCGGCCATGGTGTCGGGGCGCACTGGTGCTAAGGGACCCTTGCGGGCGAAGGTCTGAGGCGAGCGGGCGTAGGCAGCAATCAGGGCTTTCATGATTCCTCGAAAATTATTTCAATTCGGTAATGACGGCGTGCTCAATACCGCGGATCAGCAGCTCGGTGTGCGTGCGATCGCGGCCATTGAAGCGGATGTCGCCAAACTTAAACTCATTGACGGTGGATTTGCCGTCGGGCGTCGTCGATTGCAAGGCACCGGTTGCCTCGAATACCACGAGCGCGTCCTTGTCGTGGAAATGCATGGGGGTCGGCTCACGCGGCCGCCATGTATAGTCCCAAACCACGACCTTGGCGTTTTCCAGCAGTTTCTTCGCGTGAGGACGCGGAAACGCGAGCGGATAGCCCGTGGTGTTCGCAAGCGGCGGCAGCGTGTGGTCTTTGAGCTCGATGACGACCGTGCGCGCACCGGCTTTGCCGGGCGAGCTCCCCGAGTGCCCAAAATAGGCGGTGCCCTTGCGGGACAGCGATACCGCCACGAAGTCATGTTGCGCCGGCGGCAGCGGCTGCGTCGTGTCCCAGACGGTAACGCGATCGTTATCAAGCACAGGCTCCGCAGCCCAACTCATCGCGGCAACGCCCAAGGCAAGCACGACAAATGCAATTCTTAGCATGTGCTTGCATTGTACACGCCCGCGCAGAGGGCGGAAAATCGCCGCCGAGGTTACTCAGAGGTTTACGCGATGACGATCCTGTTGTTATTTGGTTCCAATGTTTTCATGACTTTCGCCTGGTACGGGCACCTCAAGTACGGTCATGACTGGCCGCTGTGGAAGGCGATTCTCGTATCGTGGGGAATTGCGTTGATTGAGTACTGCATGGCCGTTCCCGCGAATCGCTTGGGCTTCGGTACGTTTACCGGCTTTCAGCTGAAGATCATCCAAGAAGCCATTACCTTGACGGTTTTCCTCGCCTTTGCGGTCATCTATTTGAAAGAGAAAATGGCCTGGAACTATGCGGTGTCATTTGCGCTGCTGATCGCCGCGGTGGTGGTCGCGTTCGCTTTCAAACCGGTTGCTGCCTGAGGCTCCAAGCCGCTTACCTCATGGCACGACCGTCGTGAACAAATAGACCACAAAAATGACCAGCAGCACGATGCCGTGCAAGACGATGGTTCTGCCCGTGCGCAGCGCGATGACCGTGATGAACAGCGACAAAATCAATAGCACGGTGGATTCAGTGTTGATACCCAGTACCAACTGAGTATGCGTGTACAGCGACAGCATGCTGACTGCGGGAATGGTCAGTCCAATGCTCGCCAGCGCGGAGCCGAGCGCAAGATTGAGGCTGGTCTGCAAGCGATTGGCGCGGGCGGCGCGTAACGCGGCCAAGCCCTCCGGCAGCAGGACGATGGCCGCGATGACCACGCCGACCACCGCGTTGGGCGCGCCGACGTGAAGCACGGCCGCTTCGAGACTGGGCGCGAGCTTCTTCGCAAGCAATACCACTGCCGTCAGGCATGCCATCAATAAAACAGAGCTCACGGCGGTGACCGCATTGCTCGGCGGCGGCGCGTGGTGCGGCGGTTCCAGCGCTGCGTCCGCTTCAGCCGCAACAAAAATTCTGCGATGGCCAATGGTCTGCGCGAAAACGAATGCTCCGTAAATCACGAGGGATACCACGGCAATGAGCATGAGTTGACTCGGCGAGTAAACCGGGCCGGGGGTCGTAACCGTGTAGTTCGGAAAGACCAGGGTGAGCACGACAATGGCGGCCAGCGCGACCAGCGACGCACTCACGCCGTCGAGGCTGAAGGTCTGTTGATTATGCCGCAGGCCGCCGACCAGCAAACACAGACCGATGATGCCGTTGAGAATGATCATGACGGCAGCGAATACCGTGTCGCGCGCCAGTGCCGCCGCTTCCGAACCGCCTGCAATCATCAAGGAGACGATCAAGGCCACTTCGATCAGCGTGACCGCGAGCGCGAGCACCAGCGTGCCGTAGGGTTCGCCGACGCGATGCGCGACGGTTTCAGCATGATGCACGGCCGCGAACACGCTGCCGGCGAGGGCCAGGGCGATGACGCCGACGAAGATTCCGCTCAAGCCAACCCCAAGGGTGGCGGCCCCCAGCACGATTCCTGCAATGATGGGCGCGAGAATGGTCCACAACGGCAGATCCGCCAGCCAAGCGCGAGGCGATGTTTGGGTGTTTGAGTTCATAGGATTCGGTTATTCTCTAGGCTTCGAAGCGCAGGGCCGCCGGCCAGTTATAACCTCTGGAGGCTAATAGTTGAAGTCAGATCGCAATTGGCGCACCGAGGGCGTGCGGGTCATCAAGAGCGACCGGCTGGACAGCAATACGCCGCAGACGCCGGGCATGCTGCGCGCCGCCGCGGTGAATTTCGCCCGCGTCGGCTCGCAAAAGCTGTGGGCGGGCACGGTGATCATTCAGCCGAACGCCAAGACCGGCGCCCACCACCATGGCGCGCTCGAAAGCGTGATTTACGTGGTGCGCGGCGCGGCGCGCATGCGCTGGGGCGATCGACTCGAATTTACCGCCAAGGCCGATGCGGGGGACTTTATCTTCGTGCCGCCGTACGTGCCTCACCAGGAAATCAACGCCCTGAGCGACGCGCCGCTCGAATGCGTGCTGGTGCGCAGCGACAATGAATCGGTGGTGGTCAATTTGAACATCGATGCCGCCGAACGCTTCGAAGAGGTTTATTGGATCGATCCGATCCACCCCGCGCCCCGCTAGCCCATTACAGCGTGTGCAGATCCTCGGTCTCGCGCTTCAAGTCCGAAAGGAACCTCTCCAGCTCCGCCTTGCGCTCCGGAACGCGTGCCCGGCCGGCAGGCGATAGCACGCGGGAAGGTACCTTATTCAAATTGTCGGTCAGCATCCCTACCGCTTTCAGCGCATCGGGGTTACCGCCGTGCGGATCAACCAGCGCCATGATGCGCGCCACGCCAATCGCGCCGAGCCAGTCGAGCGCGTCAGCGTCGTGCAGGTAGAGCGCTTCCGCGCCAACCGGATCCCGATAGTACATGTGCGTGCGGATCGCGCCTCTTACCGCATCGATTTTTTCCATGGGGAAGCCGGTGCCTTTCAATACCGTATCGACCAGGCGCGCGCCCACATCCGAGTGATCGACCTTGACGTCCTCCCAGGGCGGGAAGGCGGCCATGTCGTGCAAGTACGCCGCGGCGTATAGCACATCATCATCGATGGCGACGTGGTCCGCGGCAGCCAATTCCTTGGCCAAGGCATAGTCGCGCAGACAGTGAGAGTATCCCCACGCAGGATTCTTGAAGTGGCTCACTGCAAGCTCGCGCACGCTGGCGCGCCAATCCCGCGCCGGCGGCGCGGCCGCGCTCGCAGGGAGCGGGGCGGCAAGCGCTGCCGCCGAGAGGGCGCCAAGCAATAATCCGGCGAATCTACGCATCTACGCCAAGGCCTCGTGTATCAGACCGATTTCCACGTCTGCGCGCTCGAGAATGGCGCTGCAGTCCGCCGGCGTCACGCCGATACTCAAGAATGCATTGATACCTTCGGTCACGATTTTTCTCGGCTCGGGCGTGTTGCGGACATCGGACAGCAGCAGGCTGGCGATGAGTACATCGACGAGCCCTGCTGAATGCTTCCAGCGGCGATCGACATCATCCTGATGGCCCACCGCCTCGCACATCTCCTCTGCGATGCCCCAACTTTGCAGCACCGCTTCGCCGATCGAGGCCTGCCAGCCGCTGATGAGTTCCATCCATGCGTGCTCGCTGCCGAGTCCATCAGATGCGCTCACCGCGCGCGCCATGATGTAGAGCTTGCCAATGCCATGAAGCAGGCCCGTCAAGAAGGCCTCCTCCGCGGACAGCTTGGTTCGCGCTGCGACCAGCTTGCAGATCGAGGCCACCACGATGCTTTTGTTCCACAACTCGGTGAGCGGCTGGGCAATGCTACGCAGCGATTCCTCGTTCTTCATCTGCTGCATGGCATAGGACATGGCGGTGCTCTGTACCATTTGCTGTCCGAGGCGTGTGATGGCGGATCTTAAGTCGGTGAGAGGCTTACCCGAACTGTTGAACGCCGCGGAATTGGCCGTTTGCAAAACCCGCGCCGCGAGGCGCGGCTCGGCGCCCACAATGGTGACTACTTTGTCCGATGTCGTGCTGGGGTCTGCCAGCGCGTGGCTTATTCGGACGACGACGTCGGGAAAGCAGGGCAGGTCAACAGTGCCCTTGGAAACTTCGGTTGCCAACTTCTGCAGAAATGCCAGTGCGGTGGCGCGCTCTTCGAGCGTTGCGGCGGCATCACTTGCGGGGACGGATTCCGCTCCGGAGCGGTATGTGGGTGCGTTCACCTTTGGCATAAGTTCTGCCAGTTCGGCAACGGCGCGGAAAACTTGAGTACCTGCGCGTTCATTGCATGCCTCCTAGGTCATCACCGCTTCGGTCAACACCGCTTCGCTGTAGCTGCGCCCCGCCAGCCACGCGTGAATCTGTCCGATGATCGCCAGTGCAATCCCCTCGGGTGTCGTGGCGCCGATATCGAGGCCGACCGGTCCGCGAATTCGGCCGCTTAAGCTTTCCATGTGCGGCCCCAATTCCTGTGCGAGGCGGCTGCGGCGCGCCTTCGGGCCGAGCAATCCCACATAGGCAGGCACACCCGCCTCAGCCAGTTCGCGCAAGTACACCTCATCGGAAGGTAGATGGTGGCTCATCACCACGGCCGCGTGGCAACGTGTCAGGTCGATGGTCGCGCGTAAGGTCTTGGGACTGGCGATGTGCAATTCGGCGCCGGCGAACCGAGCGGCAACCAGATACGCCGGACGGTGATCCACCACCGAGACCCGCCAGCCCAAGGCACGTGCGGTGCTGACCACAGCTTCAGCATCGGGTGCCGCGCCGCAGATCAGCAGGTGCGGAGGCGGGGCGAGCGGCTGTACGAATGCGCGTGATCGCTCCTCAGCGGGCAGGTCCTGGTCGTTGCGATAGGTTCCGAGTCGTACTTGCGCCGAATTGTGCACCATCACCAACGAGGTTGAGTCGCCCAAGCGCGTGGCGTGGCCGGCGGCAGCCAGCGCCGCCTCGGCCGGACTCATCGGGCCCGCGGGCTCCAGTAATACTCGCATCGTGCCCTCGCAACCCGCTCCGACGCCGAACAGCGTGTCGTCCGGCCCGCGCGTGTCGTATTCGAACGCCCGGGCCGCGCCGCTCTCCAACACCGCGCGCGCATGGATCTGCAGGTCAGACTCGAGGCAGCCGCCGCTCAACAGCCCGATAAAGCTGCCGTCTGCCATGAGCAGCATGCGTGCGCCCGGCTTTCGATAAGTGGACCCCGCTGTGGCAACCACGGTTGCGAGGACACGCGATGCATGCGCGCCCGGCGCGCGCTCCAGCAAGAGCTCGAGACTGGTATCAAGGCGAACTTCCATGGCGCTCATTATTCCACAGAGCCGAGGACGACGCGGCCGAACGGCGGGCACCGGGTATAATCCGGTCATGCCGGGATCACCGATCAAAGTGTTGCTGCAAACCACCATCCCGACAACCGCCGATGATTGGTGTATCGCGCGTTTCAGTCTGCTCGGACAACTCTTGCGCGAGCAGCGGCGGAATGGGGCGCCTCTGTTCGAAGTGACGATGCGCGACCGCGAAAGCCTCGGAGCACCCGATTCGGTGCTGTCCACGCTCGATCGTAGCCGGTTCGATGAGATGTGGTTATTTGCCGCCGATGTGGGCAACGGTTTGACCGCTGCGGATTGCGCGGCGATCTCGCGGTTTCTGCGTCAGGGGCGCGGGCTGCTGCTAACCCGCGATCATATGGACTTGGGATCCTCGATCTGCGATTTGGGAGGTGTTGGCGAGGCGCATCACTTCCATAGCCGTAACCTCGATCCTGATGCCGCACGCTGCGCTCCGGACGATACGATCACGACCAGTATTTCCTGGCCCAACTTTCATTCCGGCGCAAACGGCGACTATCAAGAAATTCGCGCGATCGCACCGCTGCACCCCGTGCTGACGAATCCCAATGCAGCGGGCGGCGCCATTCGATTCTTGCCGGCTCATCCTCACGAAGGCGATGTCAGCGCGCCGGCGAATCAAGACGCCCGGGTGATTGCGGAGGGTAGGAGCAAGGCGACGGGCCGGCCTTTCAATATTGCGGTGGCGTTCGACCCGAATTCAGGACGCGGACCCGCTATTGCCGAGAGCAGCTTTCACCATTTCGCCGATTACAATTGGGATCTCAGCCGAGGCTGCCCGAGCTTCGTCGCTGAGCCGCCGGGCGTGACCATGACGCAAGAGCCAAACGCACTACTTGATACCCACCGCTATGTTTTGAACTTGGCGCTCTGGCTGGCAGGCTCCGCCCCGTAACGTTATCCACGTCCTCTAGTCCTACGTCGGACTGTGGACCCCATATCGGTTACTTCAGGGCGTATCGCAGATACTGCGGCTAAGTAACTAAATCTGTAAGTGATTATGTCGAATAACGGATCGGTGGAGCGACGCGATTGTCCGGGGGCGCTGACTTAGCATGGCTAAGGGAGCCTGGATTCAAACGCTGTTGCAGCGGCGATCCCCATGGGTGGCCGGGGTCGCCTTCCTGTTTCTGCTGTTATTGGGATTGGTTGCCTTAAGCCAGCGGGACTGGCGCAACCGCGCCTCGGCGCTGGAACGCGAAAACCTAGGCTTGCAACTCGCTCAGTTGGCGCGTGAATTGACCGCGCAATCGGAGCACCTTGCCGACCGAACTCGCGAGCTGGCCGAGTCCGACGCCGTCATCCGCTTGGTTCAAGAGACCACCGACCCCTCGGCCGACCGCCTGGAGCTTGCCGATCTGTCCCGGCGCGACCTGGATGCTTTGCTGGTGCTCAGCGGGCCGCACGCCGTTCGCTTCAGCGTCACCGTCACCGACGGTCAGTTGAGTGAACAGCCGCCCGAGCCGGCATTGCTGCAGTTGGTCGAGTCGCTCGCCGCTTCGCCGGAGACCGCCAATCGCAGCTCGCAACTGACGACCTTTAGCGAAGATCGGTGGCTTGTCGCGCGGCCGGTCATCGGGCATGCGTCGCCCGCGGTCTT
>DATNKC010000314.1:0-5732 GCA_035603615.1 Steroidobacteraceae bacterium
GTTGCGCCGAGGATCTCGATGTCCGCCGCGAGCGGCTCGTTGAGAGCAGAGTTCACATGGATCTCGCCCAAGCCCAGCGCGTGAGCTGCGCCAGGCAGCGAAAGCGCCATCATCAAGACCAACGGGTTTTGCCCGCGCGACATCTTTTGCTCCAAGGTACCCGATTCACCTCAACGCGTTAGGTTTAGGCGCCAATGGTGCAAATGCTATGCGACTGAAACCGCTGTTGATACAAGCGAATGCCAGGACTCCGACGCAGTTCACGCATGTTTTTGCAGTGCGGCACCTGCGGCATAAATGTGACGCCGCGCGGGACCCTAGTTGGGTTCCATCAACTCGATGCGATTGCCAAATGGATCATCGACGTAGACACGATGGTAGCCATCGAGAGGCTCATCTTCCTTGAACCCATATCCTGACGCCCTGAGCTTTTCCTGAAGCTCAAGAAGGTCCACAACCAGCAAAGCCACGTGAGCCTTGCGCGCCGGCCTGAAGTCTGTCTCCACGCCCAAATGAATCTTCAGATCGCCGCGTTCGAACCAGCATCCGCCGCGCTTGGCGAGATGGGCCGGCTTCGGCGTCTCGCTGATCCCTAGGATCCCCGCGTAGAAATTCCTGGCCAGATCCTCGCCGCCGGCGGGCATGGCCAATTGCACGTGCTCGATACGCGTTACTCGCACGGCGTAATATTATCTCGAACAAACGGCGCAGAGATACCCATGAAAACCATTCTGATCACCGGCGGCACACGCGGCATCGGCCGCGCCACAGCCCTCAAATGCGCGCGCAAGGGTTGGAGCGTCGCGCTCAACTACAGAGTCGATCAGCCCGCTGCCGAGGAAGCTGCCCGCCAGGTCCGCGCCGCCGGCGGCAGCGCGATCACTGTGCAAGGCGATGTCGCGGTGGAGGCCGACGTCGTGTCGATGTTCGGCGCAGCTGAATCGAAACTCGGTCGCCTCGATGGCGTGGTGATCAACGCCGGCATTGTCGCGCCATCCATGCCGCTGGCAGACATGGACAGCGCGCGGCTCAAACGCATGTTCGAAGTCAACGTCTACGGGGCCTATCTCTGCGCTCGCGAGAGCGCTCGCCGCTTGTCGAAGGATCGAGGCGGCGCCGGCGGCGCGATCGTCCTCATTTCATCGGCGGCGAGCCGCTTGGGTTCACCGTTTGAATATGTCGACTACGCCGGGTCAAAAGCGGCGATCGATACTTTGACGATCGGCCTGTCCAAGGAGCTGGCGCAACAAGGAGTGCGCGTGAACGCCGTGCGTCCAGGGCTGATCGAAACCGACATTCATGCCAGCGGCGGCCAACCCGACCGCGCACGGCGCATCGGCGCAACCACGCCCATGGGCCGCGCAGGCCGTCCCGAAGAAGTCGCGGAAGCCGTCGTTTGGCTGCTAGACGATGGCGCTTCTTATACGAGCGGCGCAATTCTCGATGTCGCCGGCGGCCGCTGACGGTTTTCGGATCACCCGGGGCTTAAAGGAATTCGCTTCGGATGCGGTAACCCCTTGGTCACTCCAAAATCCGCCGGCAAGGGCGGTATGACCTGATTGGGGTACCAGAACGTCAAGTGACAGCTCTCGCAGACGCCGTCCATGGCCGCGCCCGCGTTCATCATGCCGGTTGGATCCTTTTTATCGATGGCCGTGAGCATTTGGGTGCCCGCCTCGCGCAGCGCCCGCGCAAATTGCACGAAGGTCGGGTGCTTCGTGTCGAAGAGCTTTTGCCCCTCATCGGCGCTGAGCACTCCCGACGTACCTTGGTCGAGCACCGGACTGCCGGGAGCCACGAGTTTGCGGCCATCCATGACCAGTAAATTCGTGCCTTCGATCAGCGCGATCGCGTAGCGCCTCGCCTGCTGCCATTCTTCATCGGATTTAGGCTGGTGAAGGACAGTTCCCTTCGCCGAGGTGGTAATGCTGACTGAATCCCAGAGCGCATCGGCCGACGGATCAATGACCGCATCCATCAGTTCCTGGATGCTGGCCGTGATTTGAAAGGGTGGCGGTGCAGGCGGCGGCTGGGCGGGCGCCGCCACAGGCGCAGGCGCCGTGACGGGCGCAGGTCCGGCGGCCGTCACGTCGCTCTTCTGGCAGCCGCTGAGTCCGACGAAAGCGACGATTGTTGAGCAGACCAGCAGTAACGGACTTTTCACGAGAAATCACTCCCTTGTTCGGACCGGAATTTCCGACACGCTGGTAGTCTGCCACAGTCCTCGCCGGTCATACCGGTCGAGCGGTCACTTGCCCGCGGGAGCTTCGACCGCCGGCTTCTTGACCGCTTCCTTCGCGCGCAATCCCTCATCCTCGATCAAGCGCCGGCGCACGTACAGAAAGCGGACCGTTTCGTATTCAAAAGGCGAGCCGCCCGAATAGTAGCGAAAGCTGACGTTGGCGCGTTGATCAACCGCGTTCACTGTGCCTAAGCCCCACGAGACGTCGCCGCGATACAAATTAAAGACATTGATGCCGTATTCCGTACCGTAGTCGCCCAGAAAGCCGACGCCATCCCGCAGCGTCGAGGGCCCCAACAACGGGATCACGAGATAAGGTCCCGGATGCATGCCCCACTTCGCCAGCGTTGTCGCAAACCCGGTGGGCGTGCCTGGCAATTTGAGTTTGGTGGCGACGTCGAATAAGCCGCCGATACCGAGGGTGCTGTTGATGGCCAAGCGCGTCAGACTGCGCCAACCGTACTTCAGCCGCCACTGCAGCGTGTAATTGATGATGCTGTCGATCTCGGCAAGATTGCCGAAAAAATTATGGATGCCCGCGCGGATGGGCCGCGGCGCACGCCCATAAGTGTCCGCCACCGGCAGAAAAATGGCCTCGTCGAAACGTGCGTTGAATCGGTACGTAAAGCGGTTGAGGCGCTCCCAAGGATCATAGGTGTACATGGACGGCGCATCGGCCGGCGTCAATAACGGCGGCGCTTCTTGCGCCGCCTGCGGGGAATCGTTGGCGGACTCGGCCGCGGCGGCTTCCGCAAAGGCGGCGGCGTTTGCCGCGGCGGCGGCGTTGTCAGCCGCCGGTGTTTGGTCCGGGACCGTGCGGATGGAAAGTACTTGCGAGGCGCAGCCCTCAAGCATCGCTGCGAGCAGCACCACGAGAAGCGCCGCCTTCACTGGGTGCTCCGTGGCCAGCCACCCGACAGCATCTCGAGCATGTCGGCCACCTGCTGACGATCGCCGATTTCCCCCAGATGACCGCCGTGATCGTAGACGACGATTCGGGAACCGAGCGTATCCTGCAGCCAGGCGAGCTCGCGTCGGTTGAGGATCAAATCGTTGCTGGTGGTCTGCGCGTAATAGTCGCCGCCACTGCGCAGAGTATCGCTAATGATGTCGAGGCGATTGGACGCTATCAAGGAAGCGCTGGTCGCATCCGGCCGGCGCTTGAGATAGTAAGGAGCAAACACCCGCGTAAAATACTCGGCAAAGGGTTTTGCCCGCAGTTCGCGCTGGATGGCCTCGAGCGAGTCGCCCACCTTCGGTGGATGTGCAGGATCGGTGCTCACGCCGGTCTTGGCGTACAAATCGCCGATAAAGAACATATCGACCAACTGCAGGCGAAAAGTCAGTGCGATCGCTTGGGAAAATTCCGCGTCCGTCTTCAGCGTCGCCGCGCCGGCGCTGAGCAGAAAATTCTCATCCAGTTCGAGACGGTCTGAGGCTCGATACAGATTCGCGATTTGCGCATAGAGCCGGCGATAGAGCAGCTCTACCCCTTGGTCGCCCGGGCCGATCGTCGCTGTGAAAAGCCGGTCGAGACGCCCGACCGAGGAGAACAGGCTCACCGGCGGATTGATCATGACGACGCGGTGAATCTTGAGCTTCTGCTCGGTCGCATCGATCGACTTGACGATGGCCGCGTTCGCGCCGCCCAAGCTGTAGCCGACGACGTCGATGTCCGTGATTCGAACCTTGCGCGGCAAGTGCGCAATGATTTCCTGCATGGCGGCGTACAAATCCTTGCCGTCGCGCATCAGATCGCCTGGAACGCCGGTACTCGACGCCGAGACGATAAACTCCGGCGAGGTGGGAGACGGCATGGTCAGCACGTGGTAGCCCGCACCATAGAGCGCTGCGCGCAGGATGGAGATTGTCTTGGTGTTGCCATCGCTTCCCGTGCCGGCAATGACGATGGCCAGAGGCGCGGGCTTGTCCTGTGCAGAGAGCCATACACGCAGCTTGGCATCGAACCAAAGAACCTGCGGCACAGGCAAGCGCCACGGCAACTCAGCGCGGATTTCGGAGAGCGGCACCTTTGCCGGCAGAGATGCCATGTCTTGCGGCGGGGTACCGAATACCGTGGCGCGAAGTCCGGCGGAATCGGCAAGTCCAATCGCGGGGCCTGGAGACGGCGGCGATTGCGGCGCGGTTTGCGACGGCGGCGCGGTTTGCGGCGCAGATTGCGGAGACTGCGGCGGCTCGTCGGACTGCGCGCCGGAGGCGACTGCCGCACTCAACACCAACGCGAATGGAATCAGTTTCAGGGCGGCGCTCATCATTCGCATTATTGCTACCATAGCAGCAACGCGGCGCGGTTTCGACGACCGCTGCGCGTAGGACGGGGACTACCCCAGTACGGCCATTGCGCGCAAATAACGAGGAACCACCGAATGCTCAGCCATAAGCGGCGCTCCTCACACATCACCCCGCTGCGCACGCTGATGGAAACGACACGCGGCCGGGGTTTACCGCTGCCGCCGAATCTGTCGCGCCTGTACGGCGCATTTCGATTGCCCACGCCGCGCTTGGGTCTGCATGTGTTCAGCAATTTCGTCAGCACCTTGGACGGCGTCGTCTCGCTTCAAGTGCAGGGACATAGCGGCGGCGGTGATATCAGCGGGTTCAGCAGCCAGGATCGCATGGTGATGGGCCTGCTGCGTGCCGCGGCCGATGCGGTCATCGTCGGTTCCGGAACGCTGGCGGCCGACCCGGAACACCTCTGGACGCCGCAGGCAATCTGTCCTGAACTGGGAGAGGATTTCCGTCGGCTTACCGACGCGATGGCCAAGCCGCGTGCAGCACTGAATGTGATCGTAAGCGCCGAAGGTACCGTCAATCTGCGCCTGCCGGTATTCGCCTCCGGAAAAGTCCCCGCAATGATCATTACGACCGCGCGAGGCGCAAAGCAGTTACAGCGGCATCGGGTGCCCGATGCGGTGCAGATCCAGGCGATCCAGCGCCGTTCGGGCGAAATTCCCGCCGCCGACATTTTGCGGGCGGTGGGCCGCGCCATCGCCGGTAAGCGCGTCTTGGTCGAAGGTGGCCCGCGGCTGCTGGGCACGTTTTACAAGGCGCGCCTCATCGATGAGCAATTTCTGTCTCTTGCACCGCAGCTCTCGGGCAGAGAGCGCGGCGATTCGCGCATGAGCTTGGTCATGGGCAAAACGTTCGCGCCGCGCGATCCTTTATGGGGCCAATTGATCGACGTCCGCCAGGGGAGCCGGTTGCTGTTTCTGCGCTACTCTTTCGGAAAATAGCCCGCGCGGCCGGACGATTGCTCGAGCCGCTCAATGTCACAGTGCCGAGATGCCTAGTTCGCCGGAGGCGCTTGCGGCGCCGCCGATTGAAAGGCCGCCAGCTCTCTGCACGCGGCATCGATGGCCAGAATCCGCGGAAAGGAATTCATATCGACCGAGAAGCGTCGCGCATTGAACACCTGCGGCACCAGGCATACATCCGCGATCGTCGGGGAATTTCCATGGCAGAACCGCCC
>DATNKC010000315.1:0-11860 GCA_035603615.1 Steroidobacteraceae bacterium
ACAAAGACGACCCAAATCCACAGGAATAAAGTCGGACTGAATTCGCCGCGGGGACCCCGCCAGCCGCTCACCAGCACGCGTAAGGTAGGCACGGTCCAGGGCACCGTCCCGGCCAAAAATACCCAGCCGAAAAACCACCAGGGCTCCTCGCGTTCGGCGATGGGCGTCAAAAAGCGTGCGACATGCTCGTGAATGAAAAAAAACTGTAGAAAGTCGTTGAGCCGCTGTGCGGCAAGCCAGTGCCACGGCACGGTAATGGCGAAAAACAGCGGCAAACCCCATCGAAGGTGCAGCTTGCGCCAGTGCGAAAAATCACGCATCCATAGGCTGTAGATCACCAGTACCGCCGCCGGAATTGCTGCGGCGACGAGGCCTTTCGTCATTACTCCCAAGGCCGCGGCACCCCAGGCCAACAGCATCCAACGCCGTTCTCCCGACTGCGCCTGCTGCGCCAGCAAAAAGCCCGCAAGACTTGCCGTCATCCAAAACGTCAGGCTCATGTCCAAGGTCATGAGCTGTCCCAAGACGACGAACATGAACATGCCGCAGAGAACCGCCGCGGCGCGCCAGCCGGCGCCGGCGCCCCAGAGCCGCCCCGCCAGAAATCCGATCAGGGCCACCGTCGCGAGAGCGGTCAACGCGGTATAAAGTCGGGCGGAGAACTCGCTGACCCCGAGCATCTGATACGCAGCGGCCGTTGCCCAGTACTGCAGCGGCGGCTTTTCAATGTAGTCGAGGCCATTGAGATGCGGGATGATCCAATCGCCGCCGCTCTGCATTTCGCGCGGAATCTCCGCGTAACGCCCTTCATCGGGATTGAACAGCGGGCGGCTCGCCAAGCTCGCCAGCCATACCAGGCTCAAGAGCCCCGCGAGTCCCCAATACAACCCGCGTGCGCGGGTGCTCGGATCGACGCTCAGGGTCACGCCGCCTCCCCGTTCGGCGGCTGAATCGCCAGCAACCCCGAGCGTCCCGGCACCTCGCCCAGGATGACGGTCTGATCAGGCAGCGGCCTCAGAATGGCTAGTTTGTGAATCGCCGCCATGCGCGCAATCGTGACTCCCGCTTCCTGCCACTGGGTTAGCAACGACTCGAAGGCATTCAGCAAGCGCATACCTTCCAGCTCGGCGTGCAAGGTGAATACCTGCAAGCGGTCCGCGCCGGCGGCGTTGACTTCCGATACGCGAAAGACTGCCTCTGCGATCGTCGACTCGTTGACGCCGTCTCTGCCTAACAACTCGTCGAAAGTCGGCAGGGTGGTCGGCAACTGCGGACAGGAGCTGCGCCGGCCCTGCAGCATCGGCCAAAATGGCGTTTGGCCGCGGGTGTCGCTGGCATACTGCAGCCCATATTCACGCTCCAGTTCCAACGCGTGGGCATTGATTTGCCAGCCGGCGGCGGCGTGCGATGTCGGAAAGAATCCAAACACCTGTTTGAACCCGTTCATGCCGCGCTCGAACTCGATCCGGGTCCATTCCTCGGAAGCGCCCGCCACGTAGTCCTGCCACCGCACATGATCATAGGTATGCAACCCCACCTCAAAGCCGCGCTCGTGCACGTTGCGCATGACCGCGCCGGCCTCGCGTCCGATATTGGGGCCGGGAAGCAGCACGCCATAGAGCAGCGTTTTCAAGCCGTAATGCTTGAGGACTGAGGTACGCGCGACTTTCTGCGCAAAGCCCTTGCGAAACACGCGGCGCATGGCGCGCCCCGTGTGATCCGGACCCACCGAAAAATAGAACGTGGCATCCACGCCGAGTTTCTCAAGCAGCGCGGTGAGCCGCGGAACGCCTTCGCGGGTGCCCCGCAAGGTATCCACATCGACCTTGAGGCCGATGTGCGTGTCTCTAAGCATCGCGCGATAGCAGTGCCGAGGCGGAAGGCAAGGCGTGCGCGTAGGAGTCGAAGATGGCATTGAGCGCCGTGCGCATATCGGTCTTCGGCGTCCAATGCAGTTCCGCGGTGGTGTTCTTGATCGAGGGCAGACGCGCCGGAATGTCCGCATAGCCCTTGCCGTAGTAGTCCAGAGCCGAGGTGTCGATCAGCTTGGTGTTGCGCGCGGTGGGTGCGTACTCGGGACGCGACAGGGCGATTTCCAGCATCATTTCCGCGAGCTTGCGAATCGAATACAGATTGTGCGGATTGCCGATGTTGTAGATCTTGCCGTCGGCAATGCCATTCGGATTATCAATGATGGTGGTCAGGCACTCGACCGCGTCGTCAATGAAGGTAAAGGCGCGAGTTTGCGTGCCGCCGTCAACCAGTTTGATCGGCTCGCCGCGCACGATATGCCCCAAGAATTGCGTGAGCACGCGCGAGCTGCCCTCCTTCGGATCGTCCATGCTGTCCAGGCCGGATCCGATCCAATTGAAAGGCCGAAACAGCGTAAATTGCAGTCCCTGTTGCCCATAAGCCCAGATGATCCGATCCAAAAGCTGTTTCACGCAGGAATAAATCCAGCGCTGCTTATGGATGGGCCCTAAAACCAGTTCGGAAGTTTCCGGATCGAACTCCTTGTCGCGGCTGGCGCCGTACACCTCGGAAGTCGAGGGAAACACGACGCGCTTTTTGTATTTCACGCAGTGACGAATGATGGGCAGGTTGGCCTCGAAGTCCAACTCGAACACGCGCAGCGGTTCGCGAACGTAGGTCGCGGGCGTCGCAATGGCCACCAGCGGCAGGATCACATCGCACTTGCGCACGTGATACTCCACCCATTCCAAATTGATGGTGATATCGCCTTCCACAAAATGGAAACGTGGGTTGGACAGCAGCGTGCCGACGCGCTCGGATTGCAAATCCATGCCGTAAATATGCCAATCGGTCTGGGCCAGGATGTACTTGCTCAAGTGATGGCCGATGAAGCCGTTGACGCCAAGAATCAGAACGTTTTTCAAGGGAACCTCTACAATTATTCAGGCAAGCGCGATCGGTTGCTGCGACAGCGCGCGCGGCACGGTATTCTCCGCCACAGGGTTGCCGTTTGCGCTCAATTGCAAAATCTTAAGGCGGCCACCGTCGACGCAGTCGGCGTACCAGGCCCCGTCCGATGAGTACAAACAAGGGCTTTGAGCGGGATATTTCAAGGGCTGCGTATCCATGCGCGTTTCAAGCACCTGAAGCCTACACCCGTTGACCTCGGTAAAGGCGCCGGGAAAAGGCGGCGCGACGGCACGGACCAGATCGTGGATGGCGCGGGCACCCGAGCGCCAATCAATGCGTCCGTCCTCCGGGGTGCGGCGGCCAAAGTAGGAGCCTTTCTTCAAGTCCAAGGGCCGAGACGGCGCGGTGCCCGCGATCAACCGCGGCAGGCTGCGGCGCAGAACCGTTTGAGCAGCCTCGGCCACCTTGATCGATACGTCCAGCGCCGTGTCATTTTCGAGGATCGGTACCGCTTCCTGATCCACCAGCGCCCCGGCATCGGGCTTCTCCACCATGTAGTGCAGGCTGGCGCCGGTCGTGGTTTCACCGTGGATGATGGCCCAGTGCACCGGGGCCCTGCCCCGGTATTTGGGCAACAGCGACCCATGAATGTTCAAGGCGCCCAAGCGTGGCAGCGCCAACCAGGCCTTGTCGAGCAGGTAGCGGTAGTAGAAGGAAAAAACAAAATCCGGTTTGAGCGCGGTGCCCTGCGCGATCCACTGCGGCGTGTTCGGCGAGTCCGGTGTCACGACGTTCAGCCCATGGTCCTTGGCCAGTTGCTGCACGCTGCCGAACCACTGAGCTTCCTTGGGGTCGTCCGCGTGACTGAAGAGCAGCGGAATCTTGACGCCTTGATCCAACAGCTCACGCACACAGCGCACGCCGACCTCGCTGTAGGCAAACACGATGGCGGTGGTCACTTACGAGACATCCTGCCGATGATGCTGCGCGACCCTCCGCTCCAGCATGGGCGCGCCCTCGCTCTCCTCCAGAACAGCTTCCACGATATAGCGCGGCCGCTCGCGCACCTGCGCATAGATGCGTCCCACATACTCACCCAGCAGGCCGATGCCAAAAAGCGCCAGACCGATGAACAGAAATACGACGCTGAACAGGGTGAACAAGCCTTCCGCCTCGGAGCCGACCCAAATGCGGCGCACGATGAGCACCACGAACAGCATGGCGGACATCAGCGCCACCAGCATGCCGACCATGGAAAACAGCTGCAGCGGCACGACGGAAAAGCCGGTGATCAGGTCGAAATTTAAGCGGATCAAACTGTAGAGCGAATACTTCGAGCGCCCGGCGAATCGTTCCTCATGGGCTATGGGCACCTCGATGGGATTCATCGCGTACAAGGAGGCCAGCGCCGGAATGAAGGTGTTGACCTCGCGGGTCTGATTGAGCGCGGTCACGACGGAACGGGCGTAGCCGCGCATCATGCAGCCCTGGTCGGTGATGCGCACCGGGGTGATCCATTCGCGAATCTTGTTGATGACCTTCGAAAAAGTGCGCCGCCAGAGCGAGTCCTGCCGCTGTTGGCGGATCGTGCCGACGTAGTCGAAGCCCTGGTCGAGCTTGCTGACCAACTTGCCGATCTCTTCCGGCGGATTCTGCAAATCCGCATCCAGCGTCACCACATACTCGCCGCGCGCGTACGCGAGCCCGGCCATGACGGCGGAATGCTGGCCGAAGTTGGCGTGAAACAGCACCACGCGCGTTTCGTGCGGACGGGCCTGGAATTGCTGGCGCAGCAGCGCGACCGATTTATCCTTGCTGCCATCGTTGACGTACACGATCTCGAAGGGGATTTGCAATGCATCGAGCGCGGGATAGAGGCGCGCGAACAAAGTCGGCAGCACCGCTTCCTCGTTGTAGACCGGAATCACGACGCTGAGTTTGGGCGTAGACATATCAGTGATCGGCGGCCACCGCGCCGTGCGATTTCAACAGATCCAGCAATTCGGCCGTTTTTGCATGCATGAGTTGCACCGAACCGCGTGCCTCGACGTTCAGGCGGATCAATGGCTCGGTATTCGACGTGCGCAGATTAAAGCGCCACTCCGGAAATTCAAAGGAAAGGCCGTCGGTGCGATCCACGCCTACAGCCTGCGCCGCGTAGCGCTGCTCAAACACGGAAATCGCCGCCTTGGCGTCGGGAATTCGATAGTTGAGTTCGCCGCTCACCGGAAATCGGCCGATGCGCTCGCCCACCAAACTCGACAGGCTTCGACCGCTCTCAGACAGGATTTGCGCGACCACCAACCAGGGGATCATGCCGCTGTCGCAATACGCAAAACGGCGGAAATAATGATGCGCGCTCATCTCGCCGCCATACACGCCGTCGACCTCGCGCATGCGTTGTTTGATGAAGGCATGGCCGGATTTGGACAGCACCGCGGCGCCGCCGCTCGACTCGACGATTTCGATGGTGTTCCAGGTCAAGCGGGGGTCGTGCACCACTTTGCCGCCGGGTTGACCGCGCAGCAGTATCGATGCCAGCAATCCGACAATGTAGTACCCCTCGATGAAGCCGCCCTGTTCATCGAACAGGAAACAGCGGTCGAAATCCCCATCCCAGGCGATGCCGAAGTCCGCGCCGTGTGCGCGAATCGCCGCCACAGTCGGTTTACGATTGTCCTCGAGCATGGGATTCGGAACGCCATTCGGAAAGTGGCCGTCGGCCAGGTGGTGAATCTTGATGAATTTGAACGGCAGATGGGGCTCGAGTTGGTCGATGATGAGCCCCGCGCCGCCGTTGCCGGCGTTCACGACAATTTTCAACGGTTTAAGCTTCGATACGTCAACGTAGGACAGCAGGTGCTTGATATAAGCGTCCGTGATATCGATCCGATGCCGTTCACCGCGGCGTTTCGGGCTGTCAAACTCGCCGCGCTCGGCGAAGGCGCGAATCTCCGCCAACCCATTGTCGCCGCTGATGGGCTTGGACTCCTCGCGCACGAATTTCATGCCGTTGTAATCGGGCGGATTGTGGCTGGCGGTGATCATGATGCCGCCATCGTAGCCGCCGTCGAAGGTGCCAAAGTACACGCCCTCCGTGCCGCATACGCCGATGTCGTACACATCGACGCCGCTGTCGGTCAAACCGCGGCACACCGCGTCCATGAGACTTGAGCTGCTCAGGCGGATGTCGCGGCCGACAACGATTCTCTTCGGTTGAAGGAATTGCGCGTAGCCGCGCGCCACGCGATAGGCCACTTCGTCATTGAGTTCGGTGGGGATTCGGCCGCGTAAATCGTAAGCCTTGAAACACGTGATCGGGGTCACGTGCTGGTGCCTTTGCGGCCGTAGTTATCCTCGAAGCGCACGATGTCGTCTTCGCCCAAATAGGAGCCGGACTGCACCTCGATGATATGCAGGGGCACCTTGCCCGGATTTTCGATGCGATGCGTGGCGCCCACGGGAATGTAAGTCGATTCATTCTCCGCCAGCAAAAACGTCTCGTCATTGCGCGTGATGCGCGCGGTGCCCTGCACGACGATCCAATGTTCCGCCCGGTGGTGGTGCATTTGCAGCGATAGCACGGCGCCGGGCTTGACCGAGAGGCGCTTGACCTGGAAGCGATCGCCGCTGTCGATGCTGTCATAGCTGCCCCAGGGCCGGAAGACCTCGCGATGCAGCGCAGATTCGGTACGGCCGGATTTTTTAATTTTGGCCACCAGATCCTTCACGTCCTGCACACGGTCCTTGGGCGCCACCATGATCGCGTCCTTGGTCTCGACGATGATGTGATCTTCCATGCCGACCGCGGCGACCAAACGGCTGGTCGAGTGGACGTAGCAATCGTGAGTGTCGTGGGTCAGGACATCGCCCAGCAGAACATTGCCCTCTTCATCCGCCGGCAGCGCATCGAACAGCGAGGACCACGATCCGACGTCGCTCCACCCGACATCGATCGGCAACACCACGGCATCCTGGGTCTTCTCCATCACGGCGTAGTCGATCGACTCGCTGCGGCACTTGATGAACGCAGCCTTGTCGATGCGCAGGAAATCCAAATCCGCTTTGGCAGCCTGGTATGCCGCCGTGCAGGCCTCGAGGATATCCGGCGCGAAATTGCGCAATTCGGACAGATATCGGCTTGCCTTGAACACGAACATGCCGCTGTTCCAATAATAATCGCCGCTCGCAACGAACTGCACCGCGAGATCGAGCGGCGGCTTCTCGGTGAATTGCGCCACCGGATAAGCAGGTCCCGCGCCCTCCCCGCGCCGAATGTAGCCGTAGCCGGTTTCAGGCGCATGCGCCACGATTCCGAAGGTGACCAGCTTGTTCTCTTGGGCGAGCGAAACGGCGATGTCGGCGGCTCGAGAGAACTTGCGCACATCGCGGATGACGTGATCCGCCGGCGCGACGATGAGCGTCGCGTCCGCATCGATATCGAGCGCCTTGAGCGCCGCGAGCGCCACCGCCGGTGCGGTGTTGCGGCCCGAGGGCTCGAGCAGGATCGCCGAGGCGGGCATCTCCATCGCGCGCAGCTGTTCGGCCACGGTGAAGCGATGCGCTTCGTTGCACACGACGATCGGCGCAACCGCGCCGGTAATGGTTGCCAGGCGCGCTGCGGTGTCTTGCAGCATGGTCTGCTTGCCGGTGAGGGCCAGCAGTTGCTTCGGATACATCTCCCGCGACAACGGCCACAGCCGGGTGCCGGCCCCGCCGGAGAGAATCACCGGGATCACGGCGCTCACGATTGACTCACGTTGAGAGCTTTCCTCTACCGATCGCATAGTAATCAAAACCCGCCTTCTGCATCTGTTCAGGGTCGTAGAGATTGCGCCCGTCGAAGATCGCCGGGGAACGCAGCGTGGCCTTGATGTGGTCGAAATCCGGACTTCTGAACTCGCGCCACTCGGTCACGATGGCCAGGGCATCGGCACCCTGCAGCGCATCGGGACCGGTCTTGCAGAGCGTCAGGTCGGCGCGCTCGCCATAGATCCGCCGGCACTCCGGCATGGCGACCGGATCGTACGCGCGCACCTTCGCGCCCGCGGCCCACAGCGACTCGATCAAGACCCGGCTTGCCGCCTCGCGCATATCATCGGTATTGGGCTTGAATGCCAATCCCCAGATCGCCAGGGTCTTGCCGCGCAAATCGCCGAAATGCGCCTGGATCTTATGAAACAGGACCTGCTTCTGGCGATGGTTGACGCTTTCGACCGCGGCGAGAATGCTGGCGTCATAGCCCACTTCTTGGGCGGAACGCTGCAGCGCCTGAACGTCTTTGGGGAAGCATGACCCGCCGTATCCCACCCCGGGATAAATGAAGGCATACCCGATGCGCGGATCGGAACCCAAGCCGTTGCGCACTGATTCGATGTCGGCGCCGAAGCGTTCGGCGAGATTGGCCAACTCGTTCATGAAGCTGATTTTGGTTGCCAGCATGGCATTCGCCGCGTACTTGGTCAGCTCGGCCGATTTAACGTCCATGACGATCATGCGCTCGCGGTTGCGCGTGAAGGGCTCATATAACGCCCGCAGCAGCTCTGCCGCACGATCGCTGTCGGTGCCCACCACCACCCGGTCCGGCTTCATGAAGTCGGCGATGGCCGCCCCCTCCTTCAAGAATTCCGGGTTCGAGGCCATGTCGAAGTCCAGCTTCGCCCCGCGCTTGGCGAGGGCCTCCAGGACCGTCGCCCGCACCTTGTCGGCGGTGCCCACCGGCACGGTCGACTTGGTCACCACGACCTTGTAGTTGTTCATCAGCTCGCCAATGGTACGGGCCACCGCCAGCACATAGCGCAGGTCCGCCGAACCGTCCTCGTCAGGCGGGGTGCCCACCGCGATGAGCTGGAACAATCCGTGGTCCACCCCCTCCTGGGCATTGGTCGTAAAGCGCAGGCGCCCCGCCTCCGCACCGCGCTTGATGAGCGTATCCAGGCCCGGCTCGTGAATCGGCACCTCGCCGCGCTGGAGCATCGCCGTCTTGCGCTCATCGACATCGACACACAGCACATCATTGCCGGCATCCGCCAGACAGGCGCCCGTGACGAGGCCCACGTACCCTGAGCCAAAAATCGTAATCCGCATCGTAATATTCTGATTTAACTGAAAAAAAGAGCCGGAAAGCCTAGCGGTTTTGCGAGATCAAGTAAAGACTGACCGAAGCCTAGATTACCGGGAATTGAAGTCAGTTCGTCCAGGGGTCCTCGAGCAATTTGCGCTCCCAGGCCAGGGAGCTCGACACAATGGCGGAAAGGTCGTCATAGCGCGGCTGCCAGCCGAGCTCGCTGCGCACGCGTTCGGCACGGGCCACCAAGTAGGCCGGGTCCCCCAAACGGCGCGGTTCCTCACGGATGTTCAAGGGCTTTCCGGCCACTTTTTCCAGGGTTCGCAACACCTCGCGCACCGAGTACCCATGGCCATACCCCACATTGAGGGTGGTCGACTTGCCCCCGCTTCGCAGGTAATTGAGCGCGTTCAAGTGCGCGGCCGCCAAATCCTCGACGTGCAGATAGTCGCGCACCCCCGTGCCGTCGGGCGTGGGGTAATCGCTGCCGAACACCGACACAAAGGGCCGCTTGCCCACCATGGCTTCACAGGCGGCCTTGGTGAGCAACGTCGCACCCGGGGTCGACTGGCCAATGAGCCCGCCGGGATGCGAGCCGCCCACATTGAAGTAGCGCAACGCCACGTAGCGCAGCGGATTGACCGCCGCGACATCCCGAAGCATCCATTCGCTCATGAGCTTGGAGGTTCCGTAGGCGTTAATGGGAACGGTTGGCGATTCCTCGCTGGCGTAACCGTCCTGCGGCATGCCATAGACGGCTGCCGTTGAAGAAAATACAAAATTCTTGACGCCGTTTTCGATGCAAGCCTGCAGCAGGCTGCGCGTCGCGCAGGTGTTGTTGCCGTAATACTTGAGCGGCAGCGCCACCGACTCCGGCACCACGGTATGCGCCGCGAAGTGCATCACCGTGTCGACCTGATGGTCCGACATAAGCCGCGCGACCAGCGGGTAGTCACCGACATCGCCGACTATTAACTCCCCCGCCGTGACGGCTCGCCGAAACCCTTTGCTCAAGTTGTCGAGAACGACAACGCGCTCGCCGGCCTCGCCCAGCTGACGCACGACATGACTGCCGATATATCCGGCACCGCCGGTGACTAAAATCGATGGTAAAGCCAAGGTATCTCCGTGAGGTCGCCAGGCTAGGCGATCAGCCGCGCCTCCGCGACATGATCTTTGAACCAGGCATAAGTGTCCTCTATACCCGCTTTAAGTTTGATTTTTGGTGTCCAGCCAAGCGCGGTCAATCGCGAGGTATCGAGTAGCTTACGCGGCGTGCCATCGGGCTTGCTCGAGTCGAATTCCAGGCGACCGCGGAATCCCGCCACCGAGGCCACGATCTCGGCAAGCTCCCGGATGGTGACATCCTGGCCCCACCCAATATTGACGATGGCCTCATCGTCATAGGTCTTGAGAAGGTAAATGACGGCATCCGCCAGGTCATCCACGTGCAGAAACTCACGGCGCGGCGTGCCGGTACCCCATACGGTCAGCGACCCGTCGCCGCGTAACTTCGCTTCGTGGAACCTGCGTATCAGGGCCGGTAACACATGTGAGTTTTGCAGATCGAAATTATCGCCAGGACCATAGAGGTTGGTCGGCATCAGCGATATTGCATTGAGGCCATACTGGCGACGATATGCCTGGCACATTTTGACACCCGCGATCTTAGCGATGGCGTACCACTCGTTTGTTGGTTCGAGTGGTCCTGTCAGCAGGCTGTCCTCCTTGATGGGCTGCGGGGCGAGCTTCGGATAAATACAACTTGAACCCAAGAAAACGAATTTGGCGACGCCGCTCCGATAAGCCGCGTCGATGACGTTATCCTGGATCAAAAGATTATCCCGAATGAACTCCGCGGGACGGACGTTGTTTGCCTGGATTCCACCCACTCGAGCGGCCGCCATAATGACAGCCTGTGGGCGCTCCTTCTGAAAGAACTCCACGACGGCGGCCTGATCGGTGAGGTCGAGCTCGCGGTGAGTGCGCAGCAGTAGCTGAGAAAAGCCCTGTGCCTTGAGCGCTCGCACGATGGCCGACCCGACCAGACCGCGATGGCCCGCCACATATATCTGCGTGTTGGGGGACAACATTACGGGCTACTCGTGATGGTTGTAAACTTTGTAGCCTTCTTTGGCGATCATGGCATCCCGCTTCGCGGTATCCAAATCCGCGGCGACCATTTCAGCGACGAGCTCATCGAACCCGACTTCCGCGCTCCAGCCCAACTTTTCCTTGGCCTTGGACGGGTCCCCCAGCAGGGTCTCGACCTCGGTGGGCCTAAAATAATGCGGATCAACGTGAACCAGAGTCTTGCCGGAGGCCTTGTCTATTCCGACTTCATCGACCCCTTTGCCCTTCCATTCGATGCGCATCCCTAAGCGGCTGCCGGCCGCTGCCACGAAATCGCGCACCGAGTGCTGTGTTCCCGTGGCGATAACAAAATCCTCCGCCGTGTCCTGCTGCAGCATCAGCCATTGGGCGCGAATATAGTCGCGAGCGTGGCCCCAATCCCGGCGGGAATCCAAATTACCTAAATGCAGTGTGTCCTGTAGTCCTACCTTGATACGGGTCAACGCGCGGGTGATTTTTCGCGACACGAAGGTCTCGCCGCGAAGCGGCGACTCATGATTAAACAGGATGCCGTTGCAGGCGAAGAGTCCGTATGCCTCCCGATAGTTCACCGTAATCCAGTAGGCATAAACCCTGGCGGCTCCGTAAGGTGAACGCGGGTAGAAGGGGGTGGTTTCTCGCTGCGGCACTTCTTGGACCTTACCGAACATCTCGGAGGTCGAAGCTTGATAGAAGCGGGTCTTCTTTTCCAACCCCAGAATTCGAATGGCTTCCAAGACCCGTAACGTGCCCACGGCGTCGGAATTGGCCGTGTATTCCGGGGTTTCGAAGGAAACC
>DATNKC010000316.1:0-5968 GCA_035603615.1 Steroidobacteraceae bacterium
AACACCGGGCGGCGGCGATTGGCCCGCGAAGGAGTGGTGGAAGCGCTACCAGGATCCCACGTTGGACCAATTGATCGATCTCGGCGGCGCCAACTCGCCCAGCTTGGCGAGTGCGCACGCGCGCTATGATTCCGCGCGCCAATCGGTGCGCCTCGCGGCCGCTGAGTCCGGTGCCCATTTGCAAGCCACCGCCGACGCGGACCGGCAGCGCCTCAGCGACAACGGCGTGTTTCCGCCGCAACTCCTTGGATTCACCTGGTACGACCAGTACGACTTAGGGTTGCAGGCCAGCTATACCTTCGATTGGTGGGGCAAGCAACGCGACGCAGTGCAGGCGGCGATGGACCAAGCCCATGCTGCGCAGGCGGATCGCAGCGCGGCCGCGTTGATGCTCGCCAGTTCCATTGCCGATGCCTATTTTGGATGGCAATCCGATCAAAATCGACTGCTGCTCGCCAGAGAGAAGGAGACCGCCGTTGAGCTGCAGGCCAAAGTCAGCGGCGCGCGCGTGCAGGCGGACTTGGACTCGGCGGATGAGCTGAACAGCGCGGACCTCGCCCTGGCGGCGGCGCGCGAGCAGATCGCGATGTTGGAAGGATCGGCGAAACTGCGCGTGGTGGTTTTGGCGGCGCTGGTTGGATGCCCCATCAGCGATCTGCCGCCCTTGTCGCCGAAGCCGCTGCCGTCATTCCCCGGGGTTTTGCCGGACAACGTGAAAATCGACCTGATCGCCCGCCGTGCCGATATCACCGCCAGCCGCTGGCGCGTGGAGGCGGCGGAACGCAGCTTGGCTTCCGCGCGCGCCGATTTCTTTCCCGACATCAGCGTCAATGCGATGCTGGGTTTTAACAGTATCGACATGGGCAAGTTGCTCGAGTATGGCAGCCGCGTGCCGCAGATCACGGGCGCCATTCATCTGCCGATATTCGATGCGGGCAAGCTCAAGGCGCGCTACGGAGGCGCGCAGGCCGCCATCGACTCGGCCATCTCCACCTATCAGGACACGGTTATCAGCGCCGCGCGCGACGTGGCCACGCAAGCCACGACCCGCGCCCAGATCGAAGCCCAACGCACGCAGCGTGAGAAACAAGTCGACGCGGCGTTGCGCATGAAAAAGGCCGCAGCCGCCCGCGTGCGTCAGGGCCTAAGCGACTCCCGCAGCGAGTTGATGGCGACCGGCTCCTGGATCGATCAGCGCGACGGCTTGCTGCAGCTCGATTCCGCGGCGCTCTCGGCAGACATCGCTCTACAGCGTGCGCTGGGCGGCGGTTATCAAAATCCCGCACTCGCGAACTCTTCTTCAAAAACAACGGCACCATGAACGCAAATATCGAAGCATCGGCGACCAATCCTCCCAACGGCAAGCGGCGCAGGATTCTGCTGCTCATCGCCGTGATCTTCATCGTGATTGGCGCCTTATGGGCTGCGTACTGGGTACTGGTGCTTGAAAAGCGTGAAAAAACCGATGATGCCTACGTCAATGGCAACCGGGTGGTGATTTCGGCGCAAGTTTCCGGCACCGTCGTCGCCGTATTGGCGGACGACACCCAACTCGTCAACGCCGGACAGGTATTGGTGAAGCTCGATCCCATCGATGCGCAAACGGCCTTGAGCCGCGCGGCCAGTGCATTGGCGCAGGCAGTGCGGCAAGTGCGTCAGCAAAAGGCGACAGCGGGGCAATACGATTCGGAAATAGAATCGCGCAAGCTGGAACTGTCCCGTGCGCAAACCGATCTGGCGAAACGCGAGCCGCTCGTGGCCGAACAGGCCATCGCCGGGGAAGAGGTGCGGCATGCACAGGAGAGCGTGCATTTGGCGCACGCTGCGCTGGCGCAGGCCGAACGCCAGTCGCTGTCCGCGCATGCACTCGTCGACGGGACGCCGATAGAAAGCAATCCGACCGTTCTCCAGGCCAAGGACGCGTATCGCGACGCGTGGATCGCCGCGCAGCGCAACGCCGTTGTTGCCCCGGTGACCGGGTATGTCGCGGAGCGCAGCGTGCAACTGGGACAGCACATCCAGGCAGGCGAGGCGCTCATGACAGTGATCCCGCTGCATTCGTTGTGGGTCGACGCGAACTTCAAGGAAGTTCAGTTGCGCAACTTGCGCATCGGCCAGAAGACCGAAGTACGCAGCGATCTCTATGGCGGTTCGTTCATTTTTCACGGCCACGTGCAGGGGATGTCCGCGGGAACCGGGGCCGCGTTCTCGTTGCTGCCGCCGCAAAATGCTTCGGGCAATTGGATCAAGGTGGTGCAGCGCGTACCGGTGCGAATTCTCATTGACGACAACGACCTGATCAAATCGCCGCTGCGAGTCGGGCTTTCCGCCACGGTGACGGTTGATACGACCTCGCGCGATGGCCCGGTGTTGGCGGCGCAGGCCAGTGATCAGCCGGTGGGAAACACGCAGGTCTATACGCTGGATTTAGAGAAAGCCAATGCCGAAGCCGACGCTGTGGTGCGGCGAAATCTGGCCATCGATCACTAGAGTTGCCCATGGCTGATGCGGCGCAGCCGGCGATCCCCGGCGAATACCCCCCCTTGCACGGCGGTAAGTTGTTTTTCCTGACCGTCGCGATTGCGACCGCCTCGTTCATGGAGATCCTTGACATGACCATCGTCAATGTCTCGGTGCCGTCGATTTCCGGCAGTCTCGGCGTGACGACATCCGAGGGGACCTGGGCGGTGAGTTCTTACATGCTGGCCGCCGCCATCATGCAGCCGCTTTCCGGTTGGATCGCCCGGCGCTTCGGCGAAGTCAGAACCTTTGTCACCTCGATTTTATTGTTCATGGTTTTCTCGGCGGTTTGCGGGCTTGCCACCAGCCTGCCGATGCTGGTCGGGGCACGCTTGGTTCAAGGCTTTGTCTCAGGCCCCATGATGTCGGTGGCACAAGCGATTCTGCTGCGCAACTATCCCATTGAGAAGCGCGGTATGGCGCTTGGGCTTTGGTCGATGGTCATCATGATCGCGCCGATTTTCGGTCCCATCATCGGCGGTTGGATTACGGATAATTTTTCCTGGCCTTGGTTGTTTTACATCAACCTGCCGGTAGGCGCCTTCTCGGCCATCGCGAGCTGGTCGATTCTGCGCCACCGCGAATCGAACATCGTAAAGCTGCCCATAGACGTCGTGGGTCTCGCCCTGCTCGTGGTCGGCGTCGGCAGCCTGCAATTCATGTTGGACAACGGCAACGAGAAGGATTGGTTCAACTCACCCGTGATCTTGAGCGCGGCGGTGACTGCGCTTGTTGCGATCGCTTTTCTCATTCCCTGGGAACTTACCGACAAGCACCCGGTGGTGGATCTGCACTTGTTCGGAAAGCGTAATTTTCGCGTCGGCACTTTGACCCTGGCCATGGCGTTTTTCGCATTTTCGGGCGTCAACATCATTTTTCCATTGTGGTTGCAAACGACCGTGGGGTACACCGCCACGTGGGCGGGATTGGCGGTTGCGCCTGTCGGAATTCTGGGCCTGTTCATCGCGCCCATCGTCGGCCGCAATATGGCGCGGCTCAATCTGCGCCTGGCCGCCAGCTTTGCGTTTTGTATTTTTGGATTCGCAATCTTTTGGACCGCGACGTTGAATGAAAGCGCCAGTTTTTTTCAATTCGCCACGCCAAGATTTCTGCAAGGCTTTGGCATGGCATTTTTCTTCCTGCCGTTGAATCAAATCCTGATGTCTGGGGTCACTTCGAACGAGCTGGCCTCGGCTTCCGGGGTCAGTAATTTCACGCGTACGATGTCCGGTAGTTTCTCCACCGCCATCACGGTATGGATCTGGAACCGGCGCAGCGACTACCACCATGCCGTGCTGACGGAGCACATCAATAATTCGTCCCAATCCTGGTCTTCGTACCAAGCCCAGCTTGGCGTGCACCATATCAACGGCCTCGGCGCGTCTGAATTCGTGAATCAAGTCATCTCCAGCCAGTCATCCACCCTGGGCGTCAATGATGTATTCAATTTGATGGGTATAATTTTCCTGGCGCTGATTCCCGTCATCTGGCTGGCAAAGCCGCCGTTTGGCGCGCGCGCGGCGGCCGCTAATCGAGCGTCGAATTTGCCGTCGAATCCGGCACCCAATCCGGTACCGAATCCGGCGCGCTGAATCAAAAAACAAATACGTGTAGCATCGTTGTTGTGACCTCTCCCTACATTGTTGCCGTCGGCGGAACGCTTCGCCCCAATTCTTCCACAGAGTGGGCGATGCGCCATGTGCTTACCGCCTCGCAACGAATCGGCGCCCGCGTCAAACTGATCAGCGGGCCCCTGCTGCAGTTGCCCCTCTACCAACCGGAAAATCCGGAGCGCGGCGAGGGGGCACGGCTCTTGGTGGCGGAGCTCGCGCTGGCAGACGGCATCATCATCGGCTCGCCCGGATATCACGGCAGCATTTCGGGGCTGGTCAAAAATGCGCTCGACTATGCGGAGGACTTGCGCACGGATCCGAGGCCCTACTTCAGCGGACGGGCGGTAGGATGCATCGCCACCGCCGGTGGGTGGCCCGGTGCGATCAATACCTTGAGCGCCTTGCGCGATATCGTGCACGCGCTGCGCGGCTGGGCGACGCCGCTCGGCGCCGCCATCAATTCGGCTGAGAGCGTGTTTGACGAAGAGGGCAGATGCCTGGTCCCGCGAGTGGGCCAAGTACTCGACCTGATGGCCGAGGAAGTGATGAGCTTCGCGCTACGCTAAGCCGCGCTACGCTAAGCGAAGGCAGCGGCGCGTTGCCGCGCCGCCGCCCGATGACCGCTAGACTCGCGAACGGCCGTTCAGCAAGAAGGTTACGACCGCGCCGATCAGAAAAACGACGAACAGAATTTTCGCGATGCCTGCAGCACCCGCGGCGATTCCGCCGAAGCCGAACACGGCTGCGATCAAGGCAATGACCAAGAACACGACGGCATAATGAAGCATGGGATTTCCTTATAATGTAATTGGATAGCGCCGAGGCCTTACGCCTATTTATGACGCCTGAACCATACGATCCCTGCTTTGGCAAAGGTAGAGCGAGGCCCCCTTAAATGCCGTGGGACAGCACCTACGGCTTGCGGGACATCAACACTTCGTTTAACATGAAAGTATGGATGTTGAACATCTGGACGCGCAAATATCCGGAATCGCCGCCTCGATTGGCGAACCCGCCCGCGCCCGAATGCTGTATTGCTTGCTCGACGGCCATGCCCGCACCAGCACTGAACTGGGAATCATCGCGGAGGTCAGTCCTTCGACCGCCAGCGTCCATTTGGCGCGCCTCAAGGACTATCAACTGGTCAAGGTATATGCGCAGGGCAAGCATCGCTACTACAGCTTGAAAGATGCACAGGTCGCGCAGGCACTCGAAGCCTTGAGCGTGGTCGCGGGCGGCAGTACGGCAGGGTTCGTGCCGAACACACCGAGCCGCTTGCGCTCAGCGCGGACCTGTTACGACCACATGGCGGGAGAACTCGCCGTCGCGCTTCACGACCGCATGCAGGAACTGGGATGGCTGCAGCGCGCCGCGCCCAGCGAGAATCTCTACGAGTTGACCCGTGCCGGCACGGAAGGACTGAGTCGCCTCGGCGTCGATGTCGATGCGGTGCGCTTGATGCGCCGCCGTTTCGCCTTTGCCTGTCTGGATTGGAGCGAACGCCGGCCTCATATCGGAGGGGCCTTGGGCGCAGCTCTGCTCAAACTTGCCCTGAGCAGAAAGTGGATGACGCAGGATGTGGAAGGGCGCGGCCTCAGATTGACGGACATCGGTAAGCGCGAAATGCGATTGGCCCACACAGCAGCGCGCGTGCGCGCCGGATAGCCACTGACTCAGTCGGTTCGCTGCTGAACCTGTTACTTGGTGTCGATACCCATATTCGCCGCGATCGCCGTGATTGCCTTTAGATGCGCCTTGACCGTCGGTAAAGTCGTGGTGGCAAACGTCTTGGCGTCGGAATCTTGGCCGGAACTGATTTCCTTGCGGAACAACGC
>DATNKC010000317.1:0-2222 GCA_035603615.1 Steroidobacteraceae bacterium
GGGCAAACTCAAGGATCACATTGACTTGCATTTGGAGCACTTGGGTCCGGCGGTCATCAAGGAACGTCTGCCCGGGATCGCCGAAACGGCACGCATTTTTGCCGGCGTCGATGTCAACAAAGAACCGATCCCGGTGCTCCCGACCGTCCACTACAACATGGGCGGCATACCCTGCAATGTGCATGGAGAAGCGGTGACCCGCGGCGCCGACGGGGAGAGGGTCGTGCCCGGTCTCTTGGCGATCGGCGAGGCAGCGTGCGTATCGGTGCATGGCGCGAATCGCTTGGGTTCGAACTCGTTGCTCGACTTGGTCGTATTCGGACGGGAAGCCGCGCAGCACTGCGTACGCACACTGCGGCCGGACACGCCGCATCGCGCCCTCAAAGGCGACGCGGCCACGCCTGCGCTCGAACGGTTGGATAAGTTGCGACACGCCAAAGGCTCGCTTCGCACCGCGGAGATTCGCCTGAACATGCAGCTGGTGATGCAAAACGATGCGGCGGTATTTCGAACCGCCGAGACCTTGAATGACGGCAAGCGTAAGTTGGCGGAAGTTTTCGCGTCATTTTCCGACGTCAAGGTCAGCGATCGATCGTTGGTCTGGAACAGCGATCTGATCGAGACCTTGGAGCTCGATAATCTGCTGGGCCAGGCAATTGCGACGATGCATTCGGCGGAAAATCGCAAAGAAAGCCGCGGCGCCCAGGCTCGCGAGGATTTCCCCAACCGAGACGATCAGAAGTGGCTGAAGCACACGCTTTGCTGGGTCGACCCGTCCGGCAACAGCCGGTTTGACTACCGGCCCGTGCATTTGAATACCTTGACCGATGAGGTCGAATCCATTCCCCCGAAGGCGCGGACTTATTAAAGAGAGGAATTTTGATGGCTGAGTTTTCGCTTCCGGCCAATTCCAAAGTCCGCAAGGAAGGGCGGGTCTATAAGGCGCCTGCCGGCGCCGGCAATGTCCGCGTTTTCAAGATCTATCGTTTTGATCCCGATGCCAACGAAAATCCGCGGCTCGACAGCTACGAGTTGGACATGGATCACTGCGGTCCGATGGTGCTGGACGCGCTGATCAAGATCAAGAATGAAATCGACACCACGTTGACCTTTCGCCGCTCCTGCCGGGAAGGCATCTGCGGTTCCTGCGCGATGAACATCGACGGCAAGAATGCGCTGGCCTGTATCAGCGCGTGCGCCGACGTCAAAAGAGACATCAAGATCTATCCCTTGCCGCATTTGCCGGTCATCAAGGACCTGGTGCCTGACCTCACCAACTTCTACGCCCAATACGCTTCGATCAAACCCTGGCTGCAAACCCGCACGCCGCCGCCGCCGGACGGTGAACGGCTCCAGTCCAAGGAGGATCAGGAAAAGGTGGATCGGCCCTCGGCATGCATCCTTTGTGCTTGCTGCTCCACCAGCTGTCCGAGCTATTGGTGGAATAGTGAGCGCTATTTGGGCCCGGCCGCGTTGCTGGCCGCCTATCGTTGGATCGTCGACACGCGCGATGAAGCGGCGGGCGAGCGCCTGGACGGTCTTGAAGATCCGTTTCGGCTGTACCGCTGCCACACCATCATGAACTGCACGGAAGCCTGCCCCAAAGACCTCAATCCCGCCAAAGCGATCGCTGAGATCAAGCAGATGATGCTGCATCGGCGTTACTGATGGTTCCGGATGCAGGCCGATTGCGCTGGCGTTGCCGGCGGGGAATGAAAGAGCTCGATATCTTACTGTCCCGTTACATGGATGAGCGGTTTTGCGCCGCTTCACCCCAGGAGCAGGAGGCATTCAGAGGCTTGCTGGAAATCTCTGACCCGCTCATTTACGCCTATTGCCTGGGCTCGGAGAGGCCCCCCGAGCACCTCGGGGTCCTGATCGAACGAATTACCGCCCACCCGCCTGCCCAGGACCCTGTCTGAGTATTCCCCCCTTGCGCGGCTGATAGAATCTATCGTGTGCGCAAATTCACGTTTAATTGTCCCAGGGTGGGAATTGTCGAACTTTTCCCGCCGCGGTCGGTCTATCGCGACAGGCTGGGTTTTAAGCTCGCCGGTTTGTGATCACCCATGAGCGTCGAGGAGAGTGACCTCAAACTGGTCGAGAGAGTCCAGCGCGGCGAGCGCGCGGCGTTCGATTTATTGGTACTGCGATACCAGCACAAGGTGCTGAAGCTGATCATGCGTTACGTGCACGATGCAACTGAAGCTGAAGACATCGCA
>DATNKC010000318.1:0-4496 GCA_035603615.1 Steroidobacteraceae bacterium
GTCGATGCACAGCTCGAGGAAGGTTCATCGGTTGCCATCCGCTCCGGGGTGAGCGCCGGCGAGCAAGTGCTCGTCAAGGGCGCAATCCTCTTGAATGACTGATTGCCATGATTGATCAATTCGTCTCGTTTTGCCTGCACCGCCGCGTCGCGGTATTCATCCTGGCCGCGTTGCTGGCTGCTTATGGCGTTTACGCGTGGGAGACCCTATCGGTCGAGGCGTATCCGGAACTCGGCGATGTCGCGGCGCAGGTCACCACCCAAATCCCCGGGCTTGCCGCCGAAGAAGTCGAGCAACTGATCACCGTGCCGCTCGAGCGCCAGATCAACGGCACGCCCGGCCTATTGCTGATGCGCTCCTCGAGCACCTTCGGCTTATCCCTGATCACGGTGCTGTTTCGCGATGGCTACGAGGACTACTGGGCGCGGCAGCGCCTGACCGAGCGCATTGGGCAGGCGGTGTTGCCGGCCGGCGCGACGCCCTCGCTCGATCCGGTGGCGGGTCCCGGCGGCGAGATTTACCGCTACACGCTGGAGAGCGACACAAAAAATCTGCAGGAGCTGTCCGAGATCCAGCGCTGGGTCGTGATTCCGGCTCTGAAGTCGGTTCCCGGCGTCGTCGATGACACGAATTTCGGCGGCTTTACCACCGAGTACCAGCTGGACCTCGATCCTAAACAGCTGCAGCACTATGGGCTCGGCATCACCGATGTCATCGACGCCATCAATAACAACAACAACAATGCCGGCGGCGGGCGCGTCTCTCGAGGCGATCAGAGCTACGTCATCCGCGGTGTCGGACTGATCCATAGCCTCGCCGAGATCGGCTCCATCGTCGTCACCCAAGTCGGCGGCACACCGGTGCTGGTGCGCGACCTCGGCACCGTCGTGTTGAGTCATCAGGAACGTGAGGGCATTCTCGGCAAGGACAAGAATCCGGACACGATCGAGGGCATCGTGCTGATGCTGAAGTATCAAAACCCGTCGCAAACCTTGCGCGGCGTGCACGCCAAGGTGGCCGAGCTCAACGCCAAATTGGCCGGTGAGGGCGTGCGGATCGTTCCTTACATCGACCGCGACGACCTGGTGAAAAACACGATCCACAAAGTGGGACAAACCATTCTCGAAGGCATCGGCCTGGTCTTCCTCATTTTGATTCTGTTTTTAGGCAGCCCGCGCAGCGCCTTCGTGGTCGCCGTGAGCATTCCCTTCGCGCTGGTGTCGGTGTTCACGCTGCTGAATCTCACGCACGTGTCGGCCAACTTGCTGTCCCTCGGCGCGATTGATTTCGGCATCCTCGTGGACGGCGCCATTGTCGTGACCGAGGCCGTGTTGCGCCGGCGCGAAGCCATGCCGAACGAGGAACTCAGCGAAAGCGAGGCCAAGGCCGCGACGCTGCAGGTCACGCGCCCCATTTTCTTCGCCAGCCTCATCATCATCACGGCTTACCTGCCGTTGTTTTCCTTCGAGCGGGCCGAGTCTAAATTGTTCACGCCCATGGCCTATACCATGGGTTATGCGCTGTTCGGCGCGTTGCTGACCTCGCTGGCGCTGGTGCCGGGTCTTGCGTACCTGGCGTTTCGCAAGCCCGGACGCGTGTATCACAACCGCTGGCTCGAGCGCCTCACCATCCAGTACGACCGGGTGCTTGGGACCTGTCTCGAGCAGCCGCGGATCATCTATGGCGTGGTGATTTTCGCGTTGTTTGCCGTGGTCGGCTTGGGTGCAACAGTGGGCCGGGAATTTCTGCCGGACTTGGATGAGGGTGCGCTGTGGCTCCAGGTGCAAATGCCGACGGGACTGGCCTTGGACAAGGCCAGCGACATGGCGAGCGATTTGCGCCGGGCGGTCCTCCAATATCCGGAAGTGTCTTACGTGGTCACGCAAACCGGACGCAATGATGACGGCACGGACTCCTGGACCATGTCGCACATCGAGGCGCCGGTGGGACTCAAGCCCTATGACACCTGGCCCTCGGGCGAATCGAAGCGGCAATTCGTCGACCGTTTGGCCTCTGACCTCAACAAAAACCTCCCCGGCTATTCCATCGGCATCAGCCAACCCATCATCGACGGCGTCAACGATATGATCGGCGGCGCGCACAGTCCGTTGGTGGCCAAGCTCTATGGCGACGATCTGAACGAGCTGCGCACCATAGGCGCACAGATCGTCAATGTTCTGTACGGCATCCAAGGCACCTCGAGCGCCTCCCTGTTTCAGGAGCCGCCGATCCCGCAGATAGAGATCAAACTGGATCACGAAAAGGCCGCCCGCTACGGGATCAATATGACTGACGTGCAGAATGTCATTCAGACCGGCGTCGGTCAGGCGCCGGTGTCCACCGTGTATGTCGGTGAAAGAACCTATCCGTTGACCGTGCGGTACACGCAGGATGCGCGTAATTCGCCGCAGGCCCTGGGCAATCTTCTCGTGAATACCTCGAGCGGTGCGCAAGTGCCGCTATCCGAACTGGCCGACATCCGCGTGCGCTCCGGAGAGAGCACGGTCACCCGCGAAAACGGCCAGCGCAATCTCACGATTCGGATCGACAACCGCGACCGCGACCTGACTTCCTATCTTAAGGAGGCGCAATCCAAGATCGCTTCGCAGGTTCATTTTGACCGGAGCAAGATTCGGCTGGAATGGGGCGGCCAGTTCGAGAACCAGCGGCGTGCGGAAGCACGCCTCTTGGTCATCCTGGCGCTGGTGATGGGGATGATGCTGATTTTCCTCACCATCGGCATCAAATCCTTCCGGCAGGCCTTGCTCATCTTGGGGGTCGTGCCGTTGGCGATGCTCGGTGGTCTGATTTCGCTGCACCTCACGGGACAGAATCTCAATGTCGCGAGCGGCGTTGGCTTCATCGCGCTGTTTGGCGTCGCGGTACAAAACGGCATCATCATGGTCTCGAATCTCAATCGCATGCGAAAGTCGGGATTGGAATTGCACGAGGCGATCATGCAGGGCGCCACCGAGCGCCTGCGGCCGGTGCTGATGACCGCCACCGTCGCGACCTTGGGAATGTTGCCGGCCGCCATTCATACGGGTGTCGGCAGCGACGTGCAGCGCGGGATTGCCACCGTGGTGGTCGGAGGCCTGGCGATATCCACCGTTCTCACCTTATTTGTGCTGCCCTCGATGTATCACGTCATCGAGCATTGGGCCGAGCGGCGCCACGGCGAAGCGCGGTGGGGCCGATGAGGTTGCATCGCCTCATCGCTGTTGCGCTCGGCGTTGCCGTGTCGGCTTGCGCGGTGGGTCCCAATTTCAAACGGCCCACACCGCCTGCTGCGACGGGGTACGGTAGCGCCTCGCAAGCGCAGATCACGGCAACCGAGAGCGCGGGCGGCGACACGCAGCACTTTGTGGCCGGAATGGATATCCCAAACCAGTGGTGGACTCTGTTCAAGTCGCCGCAGCTAAACCTTCTGGTCGAGCAGGCACTCAAGGCCAATCCGGACGTGGGCGCAGCACAGGCGGCACTGCGTCAAGCGCACGAGTTGTATTTGGCGCAGTGGACCAGCTTCTTTCCCGTCGTGGACGGAAACTTCGCGGGCACTCGAGCCAAGAACGCTGTCGGGACCATCGCCAACCCGACCAATCTTCCGCAAACGAATCCCTACTACAATCTTTTTACCGCCCAGCTCACCGTGAGCTATCTACCCGACGTATTTGGAGGGACGCGACGCGCGGTAGAAGCCGCCAAGGCCCAGGCCGAGGCCAACCGCTTTCAGCTCGAGGCCGTCTATCTAACCTTGAGCAGCAACGTCGTCGTCACGGCGGTGCAAGAGGGATCACTTCGCGGCCAGATTGCTGCAACGATGCGGCTTCTGGAGCTGCAACATCAGTTGACCGACAAGGTGCAGCATCAGCGGCAGCTGGGCACCGCCAGCGATCTGGACGTGCTGGCGCAGCAAGCCTTGGAGGCGCAAACCGCACAGACCCTGCCGCCTTTGCAAAAGCAATTGGGTCAGACGCGTGACGCCCTGACGGCGTTGCTCGGAAGACTGCCTTCGGAAGAGCCTGCAGAAACATTTCAGTTGGATGATATGACGCTGCCTACCGATCTGCCGGTGAGCCTGCCGTCCAAAATTGTTGAACAGAGGCCCGATGTTCGCCAGGCCGAAGAAAATATGCACGTGGCCTCGGCCGAGGTCGGCGTCGCGATCGCGAATCTTTTGCCGCAATTCGCGATCACCGGAAACCTCGGGTCGAGTGCGCTGAGCCTAGGCACGGTATTCAAACCGGGCACCGGTTTTTGGGATGCGGGCGCATCGTTGACTCAGACGCTGTTCGATGCCGGAGCTTTGATCCACAAGAAACGCGCGGCGGACGCGGCTCTCGATCAGGCGGGCGCACAATATCGCGCGGCGGTCATCTTGGCATGCCAAAATGTGGCGGACTCGCTGCGCGCGCTCGAGTCGGACGCCGATGCGCTCAAGGCCAGCGCCGAGGCGGAGCGGGCCGCGAGAAAAACTTTTGATCTCGTGCAACGGC
>DATNKC010000319.1:0-4320 GCA_035603615.1 Steroidobacteraceae bacterium
GGAACATTTTCCTTCAGGAGAAAGCGCAAGATCTCGCCCTCATCCTCATAGCGCGGCAGCGACACCTTGCGAATCTTGGTACCGGAGAGGGATTCGGAGGTGAGTTTGGTGCGAATCTCCTTGTCGCGAATTTTCACCACGTACTCGGGCTGCGCGTACAGCTCCAAAGTCTTCGGCCATTGCTCCAACAGCTTGGCGGAGACCGGATTCAGCTCGGCGTCTTTCGCCGTTATCAACTCGTCGAACCCCGCTGCCGTGCGGCCGGACGCGGCGAACAAAGACTTCGAAACTTTAAGCGACTGGCGCTCGCGCGCGATTCGCGACTGCCGCGCGACGGACTGGTGAAAGTCACGCAAGCTGGCGGAGATCTCCGCCAGGTAGCGCACCCGCTCCGGCGGCACAATGGCGCGCCCGCGCGAAGAGGCCTTCACGGCAACCGCGGGCAGCGTACCGGCGCTCAACTTCAGTCCCTTCTCCTGCAGGCGCGGCACGATGGCCTGATACAGCGCGGTCACGCCGTCGTCATTGAATCTCGAGGCCATGGTGCCGTAGATCGGCATCGATTCGGTGGGTTGCGTGAACAGCTGGCGGTTGCGCTGATACTGCTTGCGTACATCGCGCAGCGCGTCCTCGGAACCCTTGCGATCGAACTTGTTGATGGCAACGAAATCGGCGAAATCGAGCATGTCGATTTTCTCCAACTGCGATGCCGCGCCGAATTCCGGGGTCATGACATAGACCGAGGTGTCGACCAGCGGAACGATGGCCGACTCGCCCTGGCCGATGCCGGAGGTTTCCACCACGATCAGATCGAATCCGCTGACCTTGCAAACGGCCAGTACTTCCGGCAACGCCGCCGAGAGTTCCGTGCCGGTGTCGCGCGTCGCGAGCGAGCGCATGAAGATTTGATCGGAGTCGATGGCATTCATGCGAATGCGATCGCCCAGCAATGCGCCGCCGGTGCGCTTGCGCGAGGGATCGATCGAGATGATGGCAACGCGCAGCCGATCATTCTGATCGAGGCGCAGGCGCAGAATGAGTTCATCGGTGAGCGAGGATTTGCCCGCACCGCCCGTGCCCGTGATACCGAGTATCGGAGTCTTGATGCCGGCGGCCGCCTGCAGCAGGCCCTGGCGGATCCGCATGGGATAGGTCCGATTTTCGACCGCGGTGATGACGTGCGCCAGCTGCCGGCGGTTGCCGGAGCGCAGAGCCTCGAGAGCGTCCTCCGCCGCGGGCGCCAAGGCGCTCAGGTCATAGTCGCTGGTGCGTATGACATCATCGATCATGCCCTGCAGGCCCAGCTTGGCGCCGTCTTCAGGGGAATACAGTCGGGTGACGCCGTAGGCCATGAGTTCGCGGATTTCGGCCGGCACGATGACCCCGCCGCCGCCGCCGAACACCTTGATGTTCTCGCCGCCCTTCTCGCGCAGCAAATCCATCATGTATTTGAAGAACTCGACGTGTCCGCCCTGGTAGGACGTGATCGCCACGGCCTGCACGTCCTCCTGCAGGGCCGCATTGACGATTTCCTGCACTGAGCGGTTGTGGCCCAGATGAATGACCTCGGCCCCCGAGGCCTGCATCACGCGGCGCATGATGTTGACGGAGGCATCGTGCCCGTCGAATAGCGAGGTTGCCGTCACGAAGCGAACCTTGTTGGTCGGCCGGTAGGGGACGGGCTTGGCGGCGATGGGTACGGCGCTCATAGGATCACTCCATTTTAGAGAACTTGGGCCTTTAAAAACATGCCCAAATCCCTCGCTGCCACTGAGCGAATTTGCAACATCAAAAGGCTAATCGGCGCCCCAATTCGGGGAACGTTTCTCGATGAACGCCGCGACCCCTTCCTGCGCGATCTCATCGGCCATATTGCACGCCATGGCCTCCCCGGCAAGCCGGTAGGCGGTCCCGACATCCGCTTGCAGCTGTCGATAGAACAGGGCCTTACCGGCGGCAATGACGGACGGCGGTTTGGCGGCGATCGCATCGGCCAACAGGCCGACTTCCTGATCGAGACGTTCAGCCGGCACGCACCGATTGATGAGTCCGCGTTCAAGAGCGGCCTTGGCATCGATGAACTCCCCCGTCACCAGCATTTCGAACGCCGCCTTGCGCCCCACGTTGCGCGACAGCGCCACGGAGGGCGTGGCACAAAACAGGCCCACGTTGATACCCGAAACCGCGAAACGCGCCTCATCCGAGGCAACGGCGAGGTCGCAGGTGGCCACCAGCTGGCACCCTGCCGCGGTCGCGGTCCCGTGCACCCGCGCGATGACCGGTTGCGGCAAGGACTGGATCCGCATCATCAGGCGGCTGCAATCACCGAACAGCCGTCGGTAGTACTCCAAGTCCGGATGGGCCTTCATCTGCTTAAGATCGTGACCGGCGCAAAAAGCCTTGCCGGCGCCGCCCAACACCACCACGCGCACGGAGGCATCGGTGCTGAGCGCATTCAGCGCTCCCTCCAGCGCCGCCAGCATTTCCTCGGATAACGCGTTGTACTGCGCCGGACGATTCAGCGTCAGGAACGCAACCGCGCCCTGGCGTCGTTCCAAAACCAGAGGCGCAATATCGCTGGCAACCCTCACTGTACTCATCGCGGCCTCCCGGAGGTGCGTTCACCACCCCGGTATGCTCTCACCGACCCATCGCTCGAGGCAATGCTCTATCATCCTTGACGCGGCCGCGTCGTCGCTGCCAGTACTTTTTAGGAGTTTTGCATGCAATTGAAGGAAGTGAATGCCATTGTCACCGGCGGCGCCTCAGGCCTGGGACTCAGCGTAGCGACTCGAATCGTGCACGCCGGCGGCAAAGCGGCCATATTCGATCTGAGCGTCCCGCAAGGCAGCGCTGCGGCGGCGGCGTTGGGGGATCGCGCGGCGTTTTTTGCAGTCGACGTGAGCGATGAAGCGGCGGTCGACAGCGCCGTGAAACAAGCGGCGGCCAAGATGGGCAGCGTCACCGCGGCGATCAATTGCGCGGGCATTGCGACCCCGGGACGTCTGGTCGGCCGGCAGGGTCCGATGGCCGGTAGTTCCTTTCGGCGCATGATCGAAATCAATTTGCTCGGTACCGTCTTGGTCGCCAAAGCGGCCGCGGTGGCCATGCAATCCAATACGCCGAACGCAGACGGTGAGCGCGGCGTGATCGTGATGACGGCATCGGTGGCCGCATTCGACGGACAAATCGGCCAAATCGCTTATTCCGCCTCCAAGGGCGGCATCGTCGGCATGACTCTGCCGATGGCACGCGAGTTGGCCTCGAGCGGGATTCGCGTCATGACGGTGGCGCCCGGCCTGTTCGCGACACCGATGATGAAGGGCCTGCCGCAAGAGGCACAGGATTCTCTTGGCAAGCAAACGCCGTTCCCGCCCCGTCTCGGCCAGCCGGACGAATTTGCGGCATTGGTGGTGCAGATACTCGAAAACGTCATGCTGAACGGAGAAACCATCCGTCTCGACGGCGCGGTCAGGATGCAGCCCCGCTAAGGCCGCGCCTCCAGCACCAAATTGAACGGCGTCTCCGTCGCGCGACGAAATCTTTCGAAACCCCCGCCACCGACCACGACCTCGCGCAAGCGCGCTTCGCCGGCCTGGGCGCCGAGCGCAGGGCCTTTTCGCGCCAAGGAGACGGGCACGCATATTTGCGACGATGCGCCGTACATGACGCGTCCGACCGGATTCAGATTGTCCTGAACCTTATCGTTCGCGAAAGGCTCGACGATCATCGCCGTACCGTCGGGTTTTAGGGCCTGTCGCGCATGCCGTGCCACGCCCACCGGATCACCCATGTCGTGCAAGCAATCAAAAAAAGCAATGACGTCAAAGTCCTTGCCGGTGTAGCTGACTGCATCGCTCACTTCAAATTGGGCATTCGCAATTCCGGCGGCGGCGGCTCGCTCGCGAGCAACACGGATGGATTCGCCGTGGTAGTCATAACCGACGAAGGTTGATGTCGGATACGTCTTGGCCATCAGCACGGTGCTGGCGCCATGACCGCATCCGACATCCGCTACCCGCGCGCCCCGCTTGAGCTTGTCCACGACACCCTCCAGCGCGGGCAACCAGGAGGTGACCAGATTTGCGTTGTAGCCTGCGCGGAAAAACCGCTCGGTACCGTGGAAAAGGCAGGGATGATGCTCGCCCCACTCCATGCCCTTGCCGCTTTTGAAATTATCCGTCGTTCGCCCGAGCGCGTGGAACGTCGCTTCCACGATGTTGTATGCGCCGGGCAAATCGACGGGGCCGTTCGGGTCGGCCAGGCACAGGGCCTGCTCAGGGGTCATCGACCATTTGCCGTTTGCCGCATCGTATTGAA
>DATNKC010000320.1:0-4284 GCA_035603615.1 Steroidobacteraceae bacterium
CTTGCCATGATGGAAAACGAGAACACGGCCTCACTATAGCGAAATGAATAACCCGATGCCGCGGAATCATCCTTGATCTAGCGGTGCGTCATACACCAGAATCCCTTAAAACTCGGGCCAAAGCGCTTCCATGGCAGTCAATATCCTCGGTATCAACCATAAGACCGCCCCTGTCGCGCTGCGCGAAAAGGTGGCGTTCACCGAGGATCGGCTGAGCGCCGCGTTGCTAGCCTTGCGCCAGGAGCTGGGGGTTGCCGAGGCGTTGATTCTGTCGACGTGCAATCGCACCGAGGTGTACTGGACCGGCACGGCCAGCGGCTCGCAACTGTCGCAATGGTTGGAACGGCATCATGGCGATAACCTCGATCTCGCCGCCAGTCTTTATGTCCATCAAGAATCGCGCGCAATTGAACACACCTTTAGCGTCGCCTCGGGGCTTGATTCCATGGTGTTGGGCGAGGTGCAAATCCTCGGGCAATTGAAAGATGCCTACCGAATCGCGCAGGAAAGCGGCAGCACCGGCCCGATCCTCAATAAATTATTTCAAGCGGCTTTTTCGGCGGCCAAACGCGTGCGCACCGAAACTCGCATCGGCGCCAATGCCGTGTCGCTCGCTTCCGCCACGGTCAGTCTGGCACGACGTGTGTTCGAGGACTTGAGCGTCCACAACGTCCTACTGGTCGGCGCCGGCGACATGAATGCACTGACGGCGCGGCATTTCATGAGCGCGGGCATCAAGCGCATGGTGATCGCCAACCGGACCCTGGAGAAAGCCCAGGGACTCGCGGCCGAACTCAACGCTCACGCCGCACCGTTGACGGATCTGGACAAGCAACTGGCCGAGGCCGACATCGTCATCAGCTGCACCGCGAGCCCCGAGCCTCTGATCAGCAAACGGGCGGTCGAAGCGGCCATTCGCGCCCGGCGCCGCCGGCCGATTTTCATGGTGGACATGGCGGTACCGCGCGATATCGACCCCACGGTCGCCGAGCTGGAGGATGTCTATCTCTTCTCCATCGATGACCTTCAGCAACTGGTGGACGAAAACATCCAACAGCGCGAAGTGGCCGCCGGCGGTGCCCGGCTGCTCATCACTGAAGAGGTGGCGCGTTTTCTCGCCGAGTCGCGCGCGCAGGACGCGGGCCCGGCCATTCGTGCACTGCGTCAGCAGGCGGACGGGATTCGCCAGCAAACCGTGGAGCAGGCGCGGCGTATGTTGGCGGCCGGCAAATCCACCGATGAAGTCATCGATTACCTCGGCAATACGCTCACCAACCGGCTGTTGCATGCGCCGACCCAGGCTTTGCGCCAGGCCTCCGAGCTGGCTGATTTGGCGCTGGCGGAGACCGTGACCCGCCTTTTGACCGAGGAACGCGACCGGCACTAGGAGCCTGCTGGACCCTCAAGGCCGCTATAATCCGCCGCCATGAAAGATTCGATCCGGCGCAAGCTGGAAAAACTTGACGAACGCTTCGAGGAAATCAGCCGGTTGCTGTCGGATGCCGGCGTCATTTCCAAGCAAAACCAGTTTCGCGAACTCTCAATGGAGTATTCGCGGCTCGAGGATTTGGTCGGCCGCTACCGGCGCTTTTTGGCGCTCGAGGGCGACGCGACGACCGCGAGGGAACTGGCGGCCGACAAAGACCCTGAGACGCGCGCCATGGGCGAGGAGGAACTGGCTGACTTGAATCCGCGTCTGTTGGGCGAGGAACTCGAGTTGCAGCACCTGCTCGTGCCCAAGGATCCGCACGATGACAGCAACATCTTCCTGGAGGTGCGCGCCGGCACCGGCGGCGATGAGGCCGCCATCTTTGCGGGCGATTTGTTTCGCATGTACGCCCGCTACGCCGAATCCAAGGGCTGGGGTGTCGAGGTGTTGAGCGAGAGTCCCGGTGAGCACGGTGGCTACAAAGAAGTCATCAGCCGCGTCATCGGACGCGGCGCCTATTCGTTGCTCAAGTTCGAATCCGGCACCCATCGGGTTCAACGAGTGCCGGCCACCGAAGCGCAGGGGCGCATTCATACCTCGGCGTGCACCGTGGCGATCCTGCCGGAACTCGAAGAGGTTGAGGCGGTGGACTTGAATCCCGCCGAACTGCGCATCGATACGTATCGATCTTCCGGCGCCGGCGGCCAGCACGTGAACAAGACCGACTCCGCCATTCGCATCACGCACTTGCCCACCGGCATCGTGGTGGAGTGTCAGGATGAGCGCTCACAGCACAAAAATCGTTCGCGCGCCATGTCCTTGCTCAAAGCCAAGCTGCTGTCCGCGGAACGCGAAAAGCAGCAAAGTGCCCAGGCGCAATCGCGCAAACTTCAGGTCGGGTCCGGCGATCGCTCCGAGCGCATCCGCACCTACAATTTTCCGCAAGGCCGTGTGACGGACCATCGCATCAATCTCACCTTGTACAAGCTCGATGACGTGATGAACGGCAACCTCGATGAGTTGGTGCGCGCGCTCAATCAGGAACATCAAGCCGAAGAGCTGGCGAACCAAGTCGAATGACAACCGTGACCACGATCGCCGAATCGGTGAAGAACGCGGAACTAGCCTTGGGACCGCACAGCGAATCGCCGCGCCTCGACGCCGAATTGCTGCTGGCGACACTCTTAGGCCTGCCGCGCGCGGCATTGATTGCGCGTGGCAATGAGCCCCTCGCGTTGCATGCGAGCGCCTACGCCGAACTCATCGCCCAGCGCGCCCACGGCGTGCCGATTGCCTATCTCACGGGCTGGCGCGAGTTTTGGTCGCTGCCGCTCAAAGTCTCGCCCGCCGTGCTGGTGCCGCGCCCGGAAACTGAAATGCTGGTCGAGCACGCGTTGGCGTTGCTGCCGCCCGATGCGGTCTGCTCAGTATTGGATCTCGGCACCGGCAGCGGCGCCATTGCCTTGAGCCTCGCGCACGAGCGTCCCCGTTGGGCGATCACGGCGGTCGATATGTCGGCCGCCGCGCTCGATGTCGCCCGACAAAATGCGCACAATTTGAAGCTCTCGCACATTCAGTGGCGCCAAGGCAGCTGGTTTGATCCGGTGCCGGCGGAACGATTTTCTCTGATCGCCGCCAATCCGCCCTATATTGCCGCCAACGATCCGGCGCTGGCCGCACTGTGCGCAGAGCCTGCCGCGGCGTTGATCGCCGGCCCGACCGGGCTCGAGGCACTCTTCGCCATCGTTGCACAGGCGCCCGGGCACCTTCACGCCGGCGGCTGGTTGGTTTTGGAGCACGGCATTTCCCAGGGGCAGGATGTCGCGCAGTTGCTTCAAGCACAAGGCTTTGATTCGATTCGTACTTACTCGGATTTTTCAGGCAGGCCCCGCGTCACGCTGGGCATTCACAAACAACACTAGGAACTCCCATGATCCGCTTCGAAACCAGCTTGGGCGACTTCACCATCGAACTGTTCGAGAAGGAAGCGCCCGAATCAGTCGCCAATTTCACGCGCTACATCGATGAAGGCTTCTTCGATGGCACCATATTTCACCGCATCGTTCCGGGCTTCGTCATCCAGGGCGGCGGGTTCACGGAAGACATGACGCAGAAGAAGACCAAGCCGCCGGTCAAGAATGAAGCCGATAACGGCCTGAAGAACAAGCGCGGCACCTTATCGATGGCGCGCACCAATGACATCAACAGTGCGACGTCGCAGTTCTTCGTGAACTTGAAAGACAATGACTTTCTCGACCACTCGCGCGGCAATTTCGGTTACGCGGTGTTCGCCAAGGTGACCGAGGGCATGGACGTCGTCGATAAGATTGCGGCGGTCGAGACCGGACGCAAGCGCGGCTTCGATGACGTGCCGGTGGAAGCGGTGACCATGAAGAGCGTCAAGCGCGTGAAATCTTAACGGGCGTGGCGCAGAAGAAGTCATTCTTTCGGCGGCTGGCATTAGGGATCTTCGGGATACTGTTGTTTTGCATCGTGGCGAGCGTCATCGCCGTGGCGGTGCTGCGCTGGGTCAATCCTCCCTACAGCGCGTTCATGGCGCAGACGCAGTTCGCGGCCTGGGCGAAGCACGATCGCACCTATGTGTCTCGTCATCGCTGGGTCGACTTGAATCAAATCTCGCCCAACTTGCCCTTGGCCGTGGTCGCCTCGGAAGATCAGAAATTTCCTGAACACTGGGGCTTCGATGTCGAGGCCATCGAGAAAGCCTACGAGATGAATCAGCACAGTCATCGGGTGCATGGCGCGAGCACCATCAGCCAGCAGGTCGCCAAGAATCTCTTTTTGTGGTCGGGGCGCAGTTATTTTCGCAAGGGGTTGGAGGCCTATTTCACGCT
>DATNKC010000321.1:0-4831 GCA_035603615.1 Steroidobacteraceae bacterium
GGGCATCAGGTTGTAGAACTGGAACACGAAGCCCACATTGTGTGCGCGCCAGCGCGCGAGCTGCCGCGCTGAAAGCGCGTTGATGCGTTCGCCCGCCACCAGCAGATCACCTTCGTCGGCACGGTCGATACCGCCAATCAGATTGAGCAAGGTCGTCTTGCCGGACCCTGACGGACCCATGAGTGCGAGAAACTCTCCCGCGCGGATCTCGAGGTCGATGCCATGCAGCACTTGCACGCGCTGCTTACCGCGAACATAGCGCTTGACAATTCCTTTCAGGGAAACGAGTGCGGTCGACATGCCGTGCCTCTTGATCGCCCGTAAATTGGGCCTGTGCTCTTGCAGCAAAAATATACGGCGCCCGCGGCGCTTGGCGGGGGGTTCATGTTGAACGGTTGATACGCGGTGCTGAACGGTCGAATCTGACCGGCCGCCACCCCCCGTTCACACCGGCCTGTGGTACTTGACAGCGGTTACTTTGCAATACAAATTTGCCAGCCGGCTTGGCGGGCTCGGAGTTCAGCATGGTGCAATTCGGTTGGCGCTTCTAGGCCCGATCCGGGTCGAACCTCGCGGCACGGATCTCGTTGCGGTCTGCTTCAACGCCATGGCCAGTCCGTGCGAGGTGTTGCTGCGCGCCTCGCAGCTGCCTGCGGCTCGTGAATTCGGCGAATGCGCCGCCAAAGAGGCGTGGCGCATCGAAGAGAAATACAGCCGCTACCGCGCCGATAGCATCATTTCGCATTTGCACGCCCATCGCGGCGTGCCGATCGAGATAGATGAGGAAACAGCCTCTTTGCTTGACTTTGCGCAGCGTTGCTATCGCATCAGCGATGGGATGTTCGACGTCACCTCGGGTATCTTGCGCCGGGCGTGGACGTTTGATGGCTCGGACCATCTGCCGCAGCCGGAGGCGATCGCGGCACTGCTGCCCTATATCGGTTTTGAGAAACTCAAGTGGCAATCGCCAACCATTGCGCTGCCCGCGGGCATGGAACTGGATTTCGGCGGCATTGGCAAAGAGTATGCGGTGGATCGCGCGTACGAGCTACTGAGCAAAAAAGCCCCGGGCCCCTTTTTGATCAACTTTGGCGGCGACTTGCGGGCCAGTGGCCCACCGCCAAGTGGATTTTGGCAGGTCGGCATCGAAAGACCAGGCCACGAGCGGGATGCATGCATGATGCTGCATCTTGAGCATGGAGCGTTGGCGACCAGCGGCGACGCACGACGCTTCGTGCTTCGCGACGGGGTGCGCTACGGACATGTGCTTAATCCCAAGACGGGGTGGCCAGTGCTGCACGCGCCCAGATCGGTGACCGTAGCCGCCAGCAGCTGTACGGAGGCGGGCATGCTCTCAACGCTGGCGATATTGCATGGCGCCAAAGCGCGCGAATTTCTCAATGAACAGGGAGTGAGGCACTGGATACTCGAGTGATCCGAAACGGCAAATCTTAGCCGTTGCCGCTTTTGTCGCCGCCGATGTGCCAGGCGCGAAGAGTCTCCATTTCCTTCTGCGGATCCAAGCCTGCCCGCGGTTTCGCCTGGCGCTCGGCCGGCAGTGAGTGAAACCACTCGAGCGTGTCGTGCACCGTTTCTTGCATCGGGCGCGTCTTCAGCCCGGCCTTTTGGGCGCGTGCCGTCGAGGTGAGCGAGGCGCCCGCGGTTTCGCCGCTCATGGGCGACCACGGCGGCAAATCGAGTTCCTCCGGTTTCCAGCGCTTCGCCAAGAAATCCTCCGCCACCCACGTCGCTCGAGTGCCGGCCTTTGGCGTCGCATGTTGGCTCGCGTTGATGAGATCGCCCATGGTGAATGCACGCGGCGGCGAGATCGCATTGAAATATCCCGTGGTGCGTTCCTGGGCAAGCTTCATCATCCACGCGGCCAAGTCCCGCACGTCGATGATCTGTATCGGGTCGTGCGGCGTGCCGGGCGCCAGCATTTCGCCGCCCTTGGAAGCGCGCACCGGCCAATAGGTAAAACGGTCGGAGCCGTCGAGGGGCCCGACGATGTAGCCGGGCCGAACGATGCTGGCCCGTCCCTTGAACGCCTGCGCCGAATACTGCTCGCACAACGCCTTCATCGGCCCATAGGTTTCGTCCGTGGTCTTATCGGTGTCCGGATTCGCCAGCTTGCCCGTCGGCGAGTTCTCGTCATTGGGTTTGGCAAAACTGGCATACGCGGAGATGCTCGAAATGTACAAGCAGTAGCTGACATTCGGCGCCAGCAATTCGGCCGACATCTTGACGTATTTTGGAATCTGGCCCGTGTCGTCGATGACGACATCCCACTTGCGGCCGCGCAGCGCGTCGATTTGGCCGTTGCGATCGCCGATGAGTGTCTCGACATCCGCCACCCCCTCGGGACTGCGCTTACCACGGTTGAAATGCGTCACACGCCAGCCGAGGCGCAGAGCCTCCTGGGTCAGATGCGGACCAATGAAACCGGTTCCGCCCAGAATCAACAGGGTCTTCGGCTGGGAATCGGCGGCAATCGCCTCTGGCAACACACTATTCGCAGCGAGACAGGCGCCCAATTGCAGCAACTGACGGCGGGTTGTCATGGGGACCATCCGGTATTGTTATAACGACCGGGGCTGATTATAGCCAAGGCGGGATGATGCGGATGCCCTGCAACGGACTTATTATGAATTTCGCAAATGCCTGTCCTAACCGAGGCCACGTGACGATGGAGGAAACCCGCGCCGAGTTCGAGGCAGCCCAAGCGCAGAAATTCCGAACGCTGATTCGGTATGCCTGTGCGCGCGCACCCTATTACGCCAATATCATCCGCGAGCGCGGGCTCGATGTGAACACCTGCACGGCCGGCGACTTTCCCCTGCTCACCAAATCCATTCTCATGGCGAACTTCAACGACATCGTCACGGATCGTCGTATCACGAAGGAGGTCGTTGCGGATTTCTTGACCCGCTCGACCGATCCGAAGGAGCAGCTGTTCGGCCAAATAACCGTCATGCATACCTCGGGTACCTCGGGAGAGGTCGGCTACTTTTTGTACGCCCCCGCTGACTTTGGGCGATTGCGCGCGGCAGCCTTTCGCAACCGCAGGGTGTTTCGCGGCTTGTTTCCCTCCTTTGGCTGGCATTTCCGGCGGATTCGAGTGGCTTTTTACGGTGCGACCGGCGGTCACTTCGCGGGAGTATCTGGCGTCGCGTCCATGCAGAGGGGCGTGCGCAAATTATTCATCGACGCGCAAGCCTTTGAGGTCAACACGCCGCTGCCGGATGTCGTTGCCAAACTCAATGAATTTCGGCCCGATGCCCTTTGGGGATACACGACGGCGCTAAAAATGCTGGGTGATGAGCAACGCTCGGGCAGGCTCAACATCAAGCCCCTGGCCGTGATCGCCACCGGCGAAATGGTCACCCAGTCGGACTTGCAATTTCTGTCGCAAGCGTTCAGCGGGGCTCGGGCGCTCTCCATGTATGCCTGCACCGAGCACATGATGCTCGGCATCTCGAATCCCGATGGCGAGACCATGACGCTCATGGACGATAACTTGATGTTCGAGTTCCACGAAGATCACTCAGTCATTACCAATCTGTTCAATTACACCCTGCCCCTGATCCGCTATCGCATGTCGGACATCCTGCGCCCTGTCAGTCCGTCCGGGACGCGTCGCATCGTGATTCAAAATCTGGTGGGCCGCACCGAACAGATGCCCGTATTCGTCAATCGCGCAGGCGCGAAGGACTTCATCAGTCCGCACATCATCAACGAGATATTCGTCAAGGGCGTCACGCGATTTCAAATGCAGATCACCGGCCCCAGCGCGTTTCGCTTTCCGATCTGCGTTGACGCCGGGCTCAACGCAGCTGAGCGGGCAGCCGCGGCCGCGGGCGTTAGAGTGCGGCTGGCGGAAATACTGGCGCAAAAAGGCCTGAGCAACGTGGCATTCGAAGTCCAGATCGTCGCGGACATTCCGCTCAACGAGCGCACCCGCAAATTTCAACTGATCGTGACAGACAATCGCTGATAGCTCCGACGAACGCTGCCGCTCAATATCACTATGCCGAGGCACTAGAAGAGACTGAGTTGCGGCGTGGCCTTAATAGGCGGTCGGAACAAGCTGGTGTCGAGTTCATAGCGCTCGTCCGCACCCGCAAATCCGAGCTTGCGCTTCGCCAGCTCAAATCGGGTGCGCAGCAATTCAGCGTAGGGACCGGTGCCGCGCATACGGGTGCCGAACTGCGAGTCATAATCCTTCCCGCCGCGCGACTGATTGATCAGCGACATGACATGTTTGGCGCGATCCGGATAGTGCTGCGCAAGCCAATCGCGAAAAATTATCTTGAGCTCATGCGGCAGGCGCAGCAGTACATATCCGGCTCGGGACGCGCCCGCCTCTTTCGCTGCGCCCATGATGTCTTCCATCTCATGATCGGTGATGGCCGGAATCACCGGCGCCACCAGCACGCCCGCGGGAACGCCGGCCTCGCTCAGCTGCTGGATCACGCGTAAGCGCGCTTGGGGAGACGCGGTGCGCGGTTCCAAGGTTCGCTTAATGTCGTTCGTCAGCGACGTCACGCTCACCATGACGGACACGAGCTTGTCCTTGGCGAGATCTGTAAGCAAATCCAGATCGCGGATGATCAATGCGCTCTTGGTGACGATGGTGACCGGATGTCTGCAGCGTGTCAGCACGGTAAGGATATCGCGCGTTATCTGCAGCCGCTTTTCCAGCGGCTGATAGCCGTCGGTATTGATTCCCAGCGCGATGGTCTTGCAAACATATTTCGGCTTCGCCAGTTCCGCCTCCAGAATATTGACGGCGTCGGCCTTGTAGAAAAGCTTGGTTTCAAAGTCCAGCCCC
>DATNKC010000322.1:0-8746 GCA_035603615.1 Steroidobacteraceae bacterium
GTCGATGTCCTCATGCCGGATCTGGTGGGACACGATCGTCGGCCGGCCACCTTCATCGTGTACCTGTATTTTTTGCGCCATGCAGCAAGGGGCAAACGGGACACCCTGTCGGTCAGCCTTCAGACCATCGCCACCAAGACCGGCCTGTCCAAATCGACCGTTCAGGCCGCGATACGCCATCTGCGTCGGCGCAGGCTGCTGGACCCGGCCGTCTTGGCGACGGTCACCGACCCGGTTCGGCGGGTGCTGCGGCCTTGGAATCGCTGATTCGCCGTCCTCGGACGGAGGCATATACTGGCAGCAGCCTCGTGAGGTCGTACAAGATGAATCACCTGCTGAAGGCCATGAGCTTTTGGGTTTGGGGGCTGATCGCCATTGGGCTCTCCGTCTCGATGGTTTCCGTAAGCTACAGATTGGTCGGGTTGTATCGCGCGCACGAAAGCGAGGCCCACGCTGATTCGGGTCCTGCGGTTGGCTCGCGCGCCTTGACTGGTCTGCCCAACTCGAAGAACAAACCGACGGTCGCTTTAATTGACTCGCAGAGAATCTGGTCAGGTAAACCCATGATCAGCCGTATATTGGCTGGTGACATCAGAGCGGCGCAGCAAGCCATGCGCGACAATCAATGGTCCGAAGCGATCAAAGATTTGCAGGCAGCGTCGACGAAATCTCCATTGACCGCTTATGACTTGAAAACCATCGAGGAGTGGACAGGCATCGCCTATGTTCGGCTAAACAATTTCAAAGCGGCCCAAACCGCTTACGAGGCGGCGCTTGCAACCGGCGCTTACAAGACAGAGGAATTGGCAAAGGTGTTTCGGCTGCTGTTTCAACTGGCCGCGGTCAACAAGCAGGAAGTCAAGGCAATTGAATACGGCGTGCGGGCCACCGCCGCGGGTGCGGCCGGTGAGAACGACCTGCTGATCATAAGTCAGCTGTACTACCAGCAAAAGGACTGCACGAATTCCGGCATCTGGGGCGACAAGGCCATCGCCGCTTTCAAGGACGCCGGAGAACCACCCAAGGAAGTGCTGTATCAACTCAAATTGCAATGCGCCAGCAACGTCAACGACACCAGCGGCATCAAGGCCGCGCTCTATGACTTGATTCGACTCACCAACAAAACCTCCTACTGGAATAATTTGCTTCGCCTGGAGCGCCAGGACGAGCGCGATGAGCACAACACCTTGATGATTTACCGCGTCATGTTTGATACGCATTCCATGAATGCCGACACCGATTACATCGAGATGGCGCAATTGCTCGGCGACGCAGGCCTACCGGGCGAAGCGCAAGCTGTTCTGGAAAAGGCGATGAGTTCCGGTGTGCTGAAAGATGAGCATAAGGAACGCACCGCGCGCCTCTTGAACGCCTTGGAGACGCGCGTCGATGCCGACATGAAGGGGTTGCCGGCGCTTGATGCCGAGGCAAGCAAGAATCCGGCCGGACAACTGGATACGAAACTCGGCCAGCTCTACTTTGGCGCGGGCGATTACGAGGGCGCCGTGACTGCTCTGAGTCGAGGAATCTCCAAGGGGCATTTGTCGCAGCCGGACGAAGCTTATATATCGCTCGGACGCTCCTTGGCGGCGGAAAAGGATGCGGCGGGTGCGAAACAAGCTTTCGCCAGGTTGAAGTCGCTGCCCAACATCAGCCCGCATGTGCTCAAGCTGTGGAATTTGTACGCAGACATGCTCCCCGAGAAAGTATCAGAGCCGCTCTAGTTCAAATCCCTCATCGATCCAGCCAGTCATTCCGCCGGCCATCAGCTTCACGGCGAACCCCAAGCGCGCGAGCCTCGCTGCCCCGCGCGCTGCGCCGTTGCAGTGGGGACCTGCGCAGTAGGTCACGAACAGCGTCGACTTCGGGTATTCGCGCAGCTTCGATTCGATGATTTTCGCGTGCGGTAAATTCACCGCGCCGGGGACGTGGCCCTTCGCGAACAGAGCTGGGCTTCGAACATCGAGCAGGACAAATCCGGGAGCGCCGCTGCCCAGGGCGTCGTGCGTATCCCAGCAGTCGGTTTCAAATGTGAATTGGGCTTCGAAATGCGCCGCTGCCTGCTTGGGGTGGGCTGCGGCTATTTGGGTAACGGCGTTCGACATCGGTGCTCCGGAGGCTGTAAGGACTTACGATGCGCCATTGTTGACGCAACCTGAATCGCGCACAATTGGCGGAATCGCCATTGATCGATCAAATAATGCCAACTTCGAAGCCCGCTAGAAAAGCTCGCAATCCACTGGTCGTGGCCTTGGTCTACGACGGCCTGTGCGCCTTTGAGTTTTCTTGCGCTGCGGAAGTGTTCGGGCTGGCAAGACCGGAACTGGGACCCGATTGGTATCGCTTCGAAACCTGCTCCAGGGGTCGCAGCGTCAGTTCGCAGTACGGCATGCGCATGAGGGCGGCAAATGGCTTGGAACGCTTGCTTGCTGCCGGCACCATCGTGATCCCAGGATGGCAAGGCATCGACGTTCCTGTGCCGCAGGCGATACTCGATGCGTTGCGCGGCGCACATGCGCGCGGTGCGCGGTTGCTGTCCATCTGTTCGGGCGCGTTCGTGCTTGCTGCCACCGGGTTGCTCGACGGCCGGCGGGCAACGACTCACTGGCGGTACGCCGAGGCGCTTCAGCGGCGGTACCCCACGATTTGTGTCGATCCGAACGTACTGTACGTGGACGAAGGCAGCGTTCTGACCTCCGCCGGCAGCGCCGCGGGACTTGATCTTTGCTTGCATCTCGTGCGTCGCGATTACGGTTCGGCGATCGCCAACCAAGTGGCACGCAGATTGGTCATTCCGCCACATCGCGACGGCGGCCAGGCGCAATTCTTGGAGCGACCGGTCGAGGACCGCGAGCGCAAATCGGGGCAGCCTAAATCTCTGTCGGTGCTTCTGGATAAGATCAGAAAGCGGCCCGGCCAGTCCTGGCGCATCGGCGAACTGGCGCGCCTGGCGGCCATGAGCGAACGCACCTTCATGCGCCGGTTTCGGGCGGCGACCGGATTGAGCCCGGCGGACTGGGTCACGCGGGCGCGGGTCGATGCGGCGCGTGAACTGCTCGAAAACACCGCGCTTCCCATCGATCACATCGCGGAGCGCTGCGGCCTCGGGACGCCGACCACGCTGCGGCATCACTTTCGCAAGAAAGTCGGCGTCAGTCCCGCGCAATACCGAAAGAGATTTTCATAGCCGGCATCGCGGCCCGCGCCGCCACACCCGAGTTTCCAGACAGTGATGGCAGTGTTTAAGTTTCTACGGTATGAAGGATGGACAAGAATCGCAAAGGGACGATACATGAGCAGCACAGCCAAGCCGGCACCGCTCGCCACCACGCCACGCAACGAACTGACGCTGCGCGGCCTGATTCTCGGCGTGGTCATCACCGTGGTGTTCACGGCGGCGAACGTTTACTTCGGGCTCAAGGCGGGCCTCACCTTCGCCACGTCTATCCCGGCCGCAGTCATTTCCATGGCGCTGCTACGCGGCCTCAAGGGCGTGACCGTCCAGGAGAACAACATCGTGCAGACCGTCGCCTCGGCGGCCGGCACCCTGTCCTCGGTCATTTTTGTACTTCCTGGCATGGTGATAATCGGCTGGTGGACGGGTTTTCCGTATTGGGTTTCCTGCGCCATCTGTGCCCTGGGCGGAATCCTGGGCGTGATGTATTCGATCCCGCTGCGGCGCGCGCTGGTGACGCAGTCGGATCTGCCCTATCCGGAAGGCGTCGCCTGCGCCGAGGTGCTGAAAGTAGGCGGCGGCGAACACGCCAGTGCCGCGGCGGTCGAGGACAGCCGCGCCGGCCTTAAAGCCGTCGTCTGGGGGGCGATTGTTTCGGCGGCCTTTGCCTGCATCGTGGCTACCCGCATTTTCGCCAGCGATGTGGTGCGGTATTTTCGCGTCGGCGGTGACCGGGGCGGCGTGACCGGCTTCGATTTCCTGCTGTCCTTCGCGCTATTCGCCGTTGGCCATTTGGTCGGCCTGTGGGTCGGCATTGCGATGTTCGTAGGCGCGCTGATCGGCTGGGCCTGGGGCGTACCACACTTCTCTGCGCTCGCGGCCAGCGCTGAACCCATGGCGCAGTTGGCCCAGCACACCTGGAGCCATCAGGTACGTTTCGTCGGCGCAGGCACCATCGCAGTGGCGGCGGTGTGGACGCTGGCGAAGCTAGTCAAACCGGTGATCGCCGGGCTGCGCTCCGCCATGGCCGCCTCACGGGCGCGCGCCGCCGGCAACGCCGCCCTGCTGCCGCGCACCGAGCAGGACATCCCGATCGGCTATGTTGCCCTGATTTCGTTGGCCTGCATGTTGCCGATCGGCGCTCTGATCGCGAACTTCTCCGCCGGCAGCGGCCTCGGCGACCACATGTTTTTCATGGTGATCAGCGCGTTGGTTTACATCGCCCTGATGAGCTTCTTCGTGTCCGCGGTCTGCGGCTACATGGCCGGGCTCATCGGCTCCTCGAACAGTCCTCTGTCGGGCATCGGCATCTTGGTGGTGATCGGTGCAGCACTGCTTCTGGTGCCCGGCATCCGCTCCGGCCTGCCCGCGAGCAGCGGTACCGCGCTGGTGGCCTATGCGCTGTTCGTCACCGCGGTGGTATTTACGGTGGCTGCCATCGCCAACAACAACCTGCAAGATCTCAAGACCGGCCAGCTCGTCGATGCCACGCCATGGAAGCAGCAGGTGGCGCTCGTCATTGGCGTCTTAGCCGGCGCCGCAATCATTCCGCCGATCCTCGATCTGCTCAACCATGCCTACGGTTTCGCCGGCGCCCCAGGGCCGCATCACGAGCACCCGCTACCGGCGCCTCAGGCCGGCCTGATCTCGGCGCTTGCGCAGGGCGTGATTCAGCACAACGTCGATTGGAGCCTGATCCGGATCGGTGCAGTGGTCGGCGTGTTGGTGATCGCCGCCGACGAATCCCTACGCCGTTTGACCACCTCGGCGCACCTCTCGCCGCTCGCCGTCGGTTTGGGAATCTATCTGCCGACGCAAAGCACACTGATGGTCGTGGTCGGGTCGATCGTGGGCTGGTACTTCGATCGCCGCGCACAGCGCGCGTCCGACCCTAATGCCACCAAACAGCTCGGGGTGCTGCTGGCCTCGGGCATGATCGTCGGCGAAGGATTGGTGGGCGTCATCATCGCCGCCTTCGTCGCCTTTTCAGGCAAGGACTTTCCGCTGGCCCTGGTTGGCGATGAGTTTGCCGACAACGCCGCGGTATGGATTGGGAGCGGCGTATTCGCAGTGACGGTGTTTCTCTTGTATCGCTGGGCGGCGCGGATGCGGCCTTAGGAGCGTTGCTTAACCGCCGCCGCTCCCGGGGGTCGCCTGAACGCTGTTTCCGGCCGCTTTGCCCGTGCGAGCGGCATCAAATGCCGCCTTGCTTTTCCACACCGCTTCGCTCCAGTCGTTGCCGATGCGAGCAAACAGCTGCTGCGCGGTGGCGTCATCGCCGCTGCGTAGGGCCAGGTAAGCCATGACATTGCGTTCGTGATTCGTCGATCCGTACAGCGATTCGATCGCCGCGAAGCCTTGCTGCACGCGCGGCCACGACAGGGCTGGGGCCTGGGTTCTCTTGCAGCAGTTGATCGCGGCGGCGATCTGAAAATACACCGCGTTGCCTTCGTCGCCGCCGATTCGATCGGCGACTTGAGCCGCGTATCGCTCGGAATCGCCGGGCTTGCCGTACCACTTCGGCAATAGATAGTTCGATTCTGAGATCGCGAAATAGTAATAGCCCGGCGCGTGAGCGAGCGAGCGCTCGGCGAGCGCGTCGAATGCGGCACGGTCCCATTGTTGGTCGAGGGCGACGCCCTGCATTTCCAAATACCAGTGGGGCGAATTTTCCGCCATTGCGGCGGATTGCTCCAGCGTCGAGCGCGCCGATTGCACGCGGTCCCGAAACAGCGCCCAGCCCTCCGGTGTAACGGTGTTGGAATATCCGTGTCCGCGGGCTTTCCAGGCAAAGCGCAAGTAGGTTTGCGCCAGCGCGATGCGCGGAGTTGGGGAGGCAGGGCTGCTTTGCGCCCATTGTTCGAGCTTGGCAATGTGCGCATTCCAGGCGGCATCGGTGGCTGTTGCCGAACCCGGTGAACTCAGCGTGCCGAAGAAAACATGGAGGCGCCAGGCGCCGCCCTTGAAACGGCCGCCCTGCTGCAACTGTTGGGCAAGCTTGTCCAGATCGGCATAGCCGCCGGAGTTGAACAGTCCGAGCAAACTCACGCGAAAATCCCGCAAGTCGGTGTCGGACAGATCCGGGCTGTCAACCTCCCCTGCGGGACTCGTGAGCTCGTCCGCCGCCAATGGGCGAGAGGCCGCAAATATCAATGTCGCGGCGATTACCGCACTCGCGGACCAGCAATGGATGACTTTCATTGAGGCACCTAGCGTCCATGCGCGTTGGCCGCAGCATAATATCCACCGGATCCAAAGTCACTAAGGTGCCACCTGGTTCAGCAGCCGCCCTGCCTTAAATGCCCTGAAAAGCCGATTTGCCGCCAAGCCTCGTAAATCACCAGCGCCACGGCGTTGGACAAATTGACGCTGCGGTTCTGCGCGCGCATGGGAATGAACAGACAATTCTCCGCGCTCACCCCGGCCTGCACGCTTTGCGGCAAGCCGCGTGTTTCGGGACCGAACAAGAACGCGTCGCCCGCGCGATACTGCACATCGCTGTAGCAGCGCGCACCGCCCGTTTCGACCACGAACAAGCGCGAATTCGGCAGTTGCGTAAGACAGGCATCCAGGTTCGCATGAATTTTCACGTCCGCCAGGTCGTGATAGTCGAGTCCGGAACGCTTCAGACTCTTGTCGTCGAGACCGAATCCCAATGGCTTGATGAGATGCAGCGTCGCGCCGGTATTCGCGCACAGCCGGATGGAATTGCCGGTATTCCCAGGGATCTCAGGCTCGAACAGCAGGACATTGAACACCTGCGCTATTTCTCGAGAGCGGCTCGGTGCCTTTCCAAGAAAACCAGTTGTGCGGGGTAGGCAAACTCGACGCCCAAGCGCCGCAATTCATCGATGATGCGAAAATTCACCGCCTGCTGCAGATCGAGCATCGGATTGGCCGCGGGCTGCTGCACGAAATAGGAGAGCTCGAATTGAAACGAACTCTCGCCCAGGGTTATCAGGTGACAGCGCTCAAAGCGCGCCTGAGGATGCTCGCGCACGACGTCTTCCAGCACTTGGGGCAGCGCCTTGAGCTTCTCGGTCGGAGTGTCGAACCCTAGGCGAATCGTTGCCAGTATCCGCTGTTGCGACAGGCGCCCGAAATTGCGCACGCGGCTCTTCAAGATGTCGGCATTCGACAAAATGATTTGCTCGCCGCTGACGCTGCGCAGCCGCGTGGTTTTGATGCCGATATGTTCGACCTTGCCGATGAAGGTGTCGATGGTGAGGTTGTCGCCGATCACAAAAGGCTTGTCCAGCGCGATCGACAGCGAGGCGAATAGATCGCCGAGAACGTTTTGCAGCGCGAGCGCCACCGCGACGCCGCCGACACCCAAGCCCGCGAGCAGCGCGGTGATATTGACGCCGAGATTGCTCAGTCCGACCAGGACCAGCAGCGACCAGATCAGCATGCGCGCAACGAAATTGATGATGTCGAGAGAGCCGGCAAATACCCGATCTGCGCCGCGCTCCAATTCCTTCATTTCCAGATAGAAGCGCACCGCGCGTCCGGCCCACAGGCCGATCTGAATCAAAATGAGGATCATCACCGTGTTGGAGACAGTGCGCTGTACCCTGTCCGGCAGGGTCAGGCTCTCCTGCGCGACATCGAGCGCGACGGCGAAGAAAAGAATTTGCTTGGTGTTGCCGATCAGATAGCCGATCAGCCGGAACAACGTGGGATTCCTGGCGGTGGAATTTTTCTTGTAGCGCGACGCGACCAGGTCTCGCACGATCCAAAGGGAAGCCCAGACCACCACACCCACGACGCCCGCGATCAACCACTCCGTCGGCGGTATGCCGAGCAGCAGCGCCTGCAGTGCGCCGATTTTTTTGGAAAGATATTCGCCCATGCGCGAATTATAAGCCGCCGCGAGCCGTGGCACCGGCATGTGATATCGATGGGCCCAATTCCCCGACTAGTTGACGTCCTCCATGCCGAGTTCTTTCATCTTGCGCGTCAGCGTATTGCGGCCCCAGCCCAGGAGCTTTGCCGCATCCTGCTTGAGTCCGTCGGCTTTGCGCAGCGCCACCCGGATCAGGATGCGCTCCACTTCGGGAACTGCCGTATCGAGCAGGCGCTCGGTGCCTGAGTCCAATTCTTGCTCGGCCCAATGCGAAAGCTTGGCCATCCAATCGTGATTGGTGGTCTGTCCGATGGGAACGCCGCCAAGATCCGGCGGAATGTCCTCGGCCCGAACCTCGCGGCCCGGCGCGGTGACGGTAAGACGGCGACACGCATTCACCAGTTGGCGAACGTTGCCCGGCCAATCAAAGTTTACGAGCGCGCTTTCGGCAGGTCCCGTCATCAATTTTGGCTCGACGCCCAGTTCCTGCCAGGCGACCGACAGATAGTGACGCAACAACTCCGGAATATCCTCGCGCCGCTCGCGCAATGGTGGAATCTCGATCCGAATCACATTGAGACGGTGCAGGAGATCCTCGCGAAAGTGGCCGGACTTGACGCGCAGCTCGAGATCCTGATGAGTCGCGGCGATGACGCGAACGTCGACCTTCACCGGGGTCTGTCCGCCGACACGGTAGAACTCGCCTTCGGCCAGCACGCGCAGCA
>DATNKC010000323.1:0-2310 GCA_035603615.1 Steroidobacteraceae bacterium
ACAAACTCCGGTGGACAGGTGCTCGCAATCTCGCGCGCGCGGCTCGACGAGCCTGTCGCCTCTTTAATCGCCACAATGCGAGGGTGCCGCGCTAGTCGCGCGATGGTGCTCGGCAAGAGATCCACCGCCGTTCGGCTCGGCACATTATACAGAATAACGGGCGCGGCGGACGCATCGGCCGCAGCTGTGAAATGCCTGAAAAGGCCTTCCTGCGGAGGTTTGTTGTAGTACGGCGTCACCAGCATCACCGCGTCCACGCCGAGCCGCGACAAGCTGCGGGTGGCTGCCACGGTTGATTCTGTCGAGTTAAAGCCGGCGCCGACGATGACCTTGAGCTTATCGCGGCAGCGCGCCACCGCCCGCCGCGTCAGCTCTTCGACTTCCGCGGCGGAAAGTACCGGCGATTCTCCCGTGGTGCCGGCCACGACGATTCCATCGCTGCCCTCGCGCAGGTGAAAATCCAGCAGCCGATCCCACGCCGGCCAATCCAATGCCCCATCGGCCGTCATAGGGGTGACGATTGCTACCAAGCTTCCGGCAAACATCAAGGAGCTCCGCGGGAAATATCGCTACCTTAAGTGCCAGACATACACCCTGGCAAGCGCCCATCCGGTAGAATTTGCCCCGATGAAACAACATATCGTCATTTCCGCGGTCGGCAGCGACCGCGTCGGCATGGTCCATGAGCTGTCCAAGGCAATCGCCGATTGCGGCGGAAGCATCAGCGAAAGCCGCATGACTTCGCTCGGCAACGAGTTTGCCATGCTGCTGCTGGTCAATGGCAATTGGCACACCCTTGCCAAACTTGAAGGGGAATTCAAGAAACTCGCCGATGCCACCGGCATGAATATCCAGCTGCGCCGCACCGAGGAGCGCTCGGCGCGCAACGACATGCTGCCCTATTCGATCGACGTGGTCTGTCTCGATCAGACCGGGATCGTCGCCGGCCTCTCCGGATTCTTTGCCCAACGCGGCGTCGACATCGCGGAGCTGTCGACGCGCTCGTACGCCGCCGCGCACACCGGCGCTCCGATGTTCTCGGTGCAGATGATCGTGAATGTCCCCAGCCGTCTGCACATCGGTGTACTGCGGGAAGAATTCATGGACTTCTGCGATCACCTGAATTTGGATGCCATTTTTGAACCCGTGAAGAGTTAGTCAAGCCATGAGCAAGATTGAAATCGGCAAGAAGGCGCCGCCGTTCACCCTCGAAGGCACGGGTGGAGCCTGGTCGCTCGAGGACGGCAAGGGCGCGGCGGTGGTCATTTATTTTTATCCGCGCGACAACACCTCGGGCTGCACTCAGGAAGGTCTGGACTTTGCGGCCCTGAATGCCCAGTTCAAAAAATCCAAGGCGGTGGTCTTGGGCATCTCGCCGGACAGCGTGGCTTCGCATGAAAAATTCAAGGAAAAAATGTCCTTCCCATTTGAATTGTTGAGCGATCCCGACCAGAAGGTGTGCAACCTCTACGGGGTCTTCAAGGAAAAGAGCATGTATGGCAGGAAGTACATGGGCGTCGAGCGCAGCACCTTTCTCATCGACGGCAAAGGTGTGTTGCGGCACGAATGGCGCAAGGTGAAGGTCAAGGATCATGCCGAGGCTGTATTGGCCGCGGTGAAGGCACTGTGACCGGCAACGTGCGGCCTTTGGGGGCCGCGGTGTTGAAAAGCCGCCAGGGCAAGGCAGAGCGCCGCATATTCGTGCTCGACACGAATGTCTTGATGCACGATCCGACCGCTATCTTTCGCTTCGAAGAGCACGACATTTATATCCCGATGACCGTGCTCGAGGAGCTCGATGCGGGCAAAAAAGGCTTATCGGAGCCGGCGCGCAACGTGCGTCAGGTCAGCCGCTTTCTGGACGAACTGATGCAAGGCGCGACCAAGAAACAGATCGACCGCGGCCTCGCCCTGCCGACCGCCGTACCCATCAACCATGGCAAAAGACCTCCCGGCGGACGGCTGTTCTTCCAGACCCAGCTGCTCGAGTCGGTGCTGCCGGATAGCCTGCCCGGCCACGGTGCCGACAATGCAATTCTGGCCAATACACTGGCTCTACAGCAGAAATTCCGTACGGCGCGCGTCACGTTGGTCTCCAAGGACATCAATTTACGCATCAAAGCCGCGATTCTCGGCGTGCACGCCGAGGACTATTCCAGCGATAAAACCATCGAAGATGCGGACTTGTTGGTCAGCGGCGTCCAGCAGCTGCCGCAGAATTTCTGGGAAAAGCACGGCAAGGGCATGGAGTCCTGGCAGCAGCAGAGCCGAACCTACTACCGGGTGCGCGGCCCGCTGGTGCGCGAATGG
>DATNKC010000324.1:0-8206 GCA_035603615.1 Steroidobacteraceae bacterium
CGGTGGTCTTCATGTCTAAATCCCGCTTGTAGGCAAAGGGGCCGTCGGTGCTGTGCCCACAACGATTACAGCCGTCCGAATGATTATTTTGGTGATTCACCTATACCGTATCGCGGTACAGTAGCTTTGGATCATAAGCCACTGAACGCGGCTTTGTACAGCGGCCGCGGTCGGGCACAAGAAACAAGCAGAAGGTCGATCAGCTGCTGGGTTGCTCACAGGCAAAGCTCTCGGCGCGATTCAAATCGCCCGACCGGTAGCGAGCGATCTTCGGATAGGAGCAGAGCGGGCGGGTGCGCCCGGGCCATGGCGACATCGGTCCGGCGCTGGCGTCAATCTGATCGGGCGCGGTTCCTTTTTCGACCCAATCGACCACGGCGCTCAGTGCGTCGTACTGATCGGTGGCCGGCCCACCGGCGCAGTGATTCATACCGGGCACCGGAAAAACTCGCACGAAGCCCGCGGCCGCGCCGTGATTTGCAGCGTCGACCTTGCGCCACCAGTCGATGGTGTCGTTGATTGAAAAGATGGGATCGGAACCGCCGTGTGGAACAATGAGCTTGCCGCCGTGCTCCCGAAAGCGTGTCAGATCGGTCGACTGCGCACCCACGAGTTCCCACCCCGAACGCGGAAACTCCGCAGAGTGGGCGAATATCTTGGGAGCATCGCGGTCGAAGTTGAAATCAAGCTGATAGCGCAAACCCGCTTCGGGGCTGCCCGCAACATCGGCCGGCGGGGTGATGAAGAGCGCCGATAGGGCCGGTGAGCCGAGCATGACATTGATCGAATCCATGCCACCTGGAACCCCGATCTTCCAGATGCGCCAGCCGGTGCTGCCGATGCCGATGTCCCAGGGCCACGCAGCATAAAGAGGGTGGCCTTTTGAATCTTGCGGACCACCGAGTGAACGAATCAGCGTATCGATCTGATCTCGGCTGAGGCACGAGGCTTCCTTGCCCGCCTTGCACATCCTCGCCTCCAAGGCCGGGCGAACCCTGCTGGTGGTGCAGGCCGCCAGATTTTGAACCATCCCGTCGACCGCGCCGTCCAGTGCGTCGCAGGCCTTGGCGACTGACGCGGCGACGATGGCAAAATCCGCATCCGAAAAGGTCCGCACTAGATCCGGCGATCCATTCTTTTGCTTTAGCCCCTCACGGGCCGCGAGCGCGGCGAATGCCTGGGTGTCCCACGCTTCTGCGATCGCCGCCTTAGGCACGGCAAAGGCCGGAGCGGCCGCCACGATCCCGTCAAACTGTTCCGGAAAGCGTTGCGCAAAGACCATGCCTTCGCGGCCGCCGTTGGAGCAGCCGGCGAAAAAATTGCGGCGCGCGGCTTGCCCATAGAAATTCTTCACGATTTGCTTGGCCGTGGTCGCGACGCTGTCGAGCGCCTTCTCGGAATATTCCAAGCGCGCCAAATAGTCATGCCCGAAAGCGACCGTGCCTTGTTTTGCCCCATTGCTATTGGTTGCATTGTCGTGGCCGGTATCGGTACTCACGACGGCAAAGCCTCTTTCGAGCGCCGTGGGCATCCCGGGTTGCAGGGCGCCGTTCGCCAGGCCCAGCATTCCGTTGGTACCCCCGCCACCCTGAAAAAGAAATCGTCCATTCCAGTCGAGCGGTAGGCGTAAGTGGTACTTCACAGCATAGTGCTGCCCGTCGCTGCCCGTACGCTCGCGCATGATACCGATCACTTCGCAGTGTTCGGGCATCGCGGCAATCGGTCCCATCCATGGCGGTGCTGCCGGATCGACGTGCGCTTCGGATCGCGCATTGAGCGTTGCCGTCAGGATGTGCGCGGTGGGTTCGCCGAGTGCACTACCCGATTCTTGCGTCAACGCGGCGCAACGCTGCGCAGCATCCGACTTTGCGGGCGTTGCCGCGGATTGGGCCCACGTCGGCTGGACGATCAACAGCGAAGCGGCAAGGTATCCGCCAAAGTGCATCCATTTAGGCATGAGCAGGCACAGATTAGAGAGCAACCCAACGCTTGGGAACTCCGTTTTGCCGACTACAGCTTTCTGTGCCGCCGAACGTTAAACAGCCCGCGGGTTAAGGACGAGTGCCGGGACCGAGCGTTTCGATGATCGAGGTGCGCGCGTTCAGCAGCTCCTTGACCAGGGTGTTTTTCATTCGCTTGAAGCGGGGGGTAGGGACCGGAATGGATAACGCGATGCTTCGTCCCAAAGGGTCCAGGAACGCCGTGCCGACCGCGCAAATGCCTTCGGTGTGTTCTTCGTCATCAAACGCTATGCCCGTCCTGCGACTGGAGTCGATGGCGGCGCGCAGCTCGTTGGACTTGATGATGGTGGAGGGGGTCAATCTGGTCAGCGGCTCGCGCAAGAATCGCTCTAGATGGTTTTCCGGCATGAGGCTGAGCAACGCCTTGCCATTGGCAGTGCAGTGCAAAGGGAATGATTCGCCCACTGCCGACACCGCGCGCAGACGGTGCGCGCCTTGAACCTGATCCGTGAAAATGGCGGAAAAGCCCTTCAAAACCGATAGATCGACGGTCTCGCCGAGTTTTTGCGACAAGCCAACCATGAGCGGCCGGGTGATGAGGTCGAAGTCGACGCTCGCGGACGCGGCGAGCCGGATCAGCGCCGGGCCCAATCGCACGCCCGATGTCGGCGTGGCGGCAATGACGAACTGCTCGGCGCGCAAGGCGTCGACAATTCTTTGCACCGTGGAGCGAGCCAGATTTACACGCTGAGCGATCTGCGCCAGGCTCAATCCGGATTGCTCGCCCTCGAGCGCACGCAGAACGCTCGCGGCCCGGGCGATGACTTGTATGCTCTGTCCGCTGGGGCGGCCTTCAGAAGGGATCGTTTCGGCCCTGTTTTTTTTTCGCATTAGTTGAATTCTAGCGCGTCCCGCACTCAGCGCTCACCTTCCGCCTCGGCGCGTCGATACTTTTTTGCGGATCCTTCCATCCCCGCCGCCAGCGCGCCGCTTGTTGGCGGACGCATCTCGAACACTTCGCTGACGGCGGTGTACTCAAAGTACCCCAACCGTGCCAGGGGACGAAGACGGGCGATATCAATCCGCCCGTTGGTGAGCGCAGCATCGTCGATGTGAATCGCCAACACTCTGCCAAAGACGATATCGACGGTTCCAGCGTCGCTGTTGCCGGGAAGGCGCACGGTCTGCAGGTAAGCGCATTCGAACTGTACGGGCGATCGCGCTACTCGTGGCGGACGCACGATTCGCGACGGGGCCTTCGCAAGGCCTGCCCGCTCGAACTCATCGACGGCCGGTGCAAATTCCTCGGAAGTTATGTTGACTGCCTCGCGAAGCGCATCAGTAGCCATATTCCACACGAATTCGCCCCGCTGCTCCGCATTGACCACCGAGTCCTTGCGGCCGCCTCCGGCGCGTTGATTGGCGATAAAGAGCACAGTGGGAGGGTCGAACGTCACATTTTGGAATTGACTGAAGGGAGCGAGATTGTCGATTCCGCCGGCGCTGGTGGTTGAAATCCAGCCGATCGGCCGGGGTACGACACAGGACTTGAAGGGATCGAAGGGAAGCTGATGATCGGTGCGTCCCGGCTCAAAGTACATAAGGACTCCTACTACACCTGTATCAACCCGTCATATTCCCGGTGGATCATCTCCGAGCCGGTGCCGTCGATCAACACCAGATCCTCGATATGGGTGGTGCCGTTGACGCCGGCGTTGAGCAGCGGGCAGTCGACGCTCAAGATCATCCCCGGCTCCAGGGCCAGGTCCAGCGCGCCTCCCTGGACATCCTTCAGGGGCTGGTCCCAGTGCTGCAATCCCACCGAGTGAGGATGAAACGCGTACGAAAATTTTGCCCCCAACGCCTTAACCGTGCGTTCGCCAATTGCGTGAATCTCGGAGAATTTCAGTCCCGGCTTGAGCCGCTCCCGAATCTCGTGCCAGGCGGTGATGCCGATATCGACGGCTTTGCGCATTTGCGGGTCGGGTTCGCCATAGCTGACGGTCCGGCCAAAGTCCCCCTGGTAGAATCCGTATTGGCTCACGAAATCGATCATGAAGCATTGGCCCTCACGAAATGCACCGTCGGCCAGCTCGCTCATCACCAAGTCGATGCTTCCGTATACGCCGAGATTGCCCCGGGCCGCCGCCTCTTGGTAGAAGCGCTGCCGTAACGCCCAAATCCCTTCGACCTCCCGTGATGCCGCGGCCGTGGCAATCGAGGCCTCGACGTTGTTCGCGGCGGCTTTCCGCACCAACTGTAGCTCCGCCGGCGTTTTCACCAAGCGGATATGCAGCATCAGATCACTGGCCGGGCGGCTCGTGGCGCGCGGGGCGATCTCCCGGAGCAACGCGGCTCCGTACGCGGTATCCACACCGATCACACCGCGCGATAGGCGAAGATTCAGCAGGGCTTGGGATGCGGCTTTGGAGACGCTCTCTTGAAATGGAGCCGCGCGTTCCAACGATTCGCGCCGCAGCCGTTCGCGTGCATCGAACGCGTAATTGCCGATGTAGGGAAACGCGGGACTGGCGTGAGGGTCGCTCGAGGCAAAACCGCCGCCCGCGAGATAGGGTTTCACGTCTTGCGCCAGCGCCGAATCCGATGACCCCGCGTAATATTCGAAACCGTCAGTGACGTACGCAATGGGCCGAGCAGGATCGGCCGGCACGACTGCGAACGCAGTATTGTCGGTGCTGAATCGACTCAATACCGGCACCGCATTCGTGGCGTAGTAGACATTCAGCGGGGAAGTGAGGAACAACGCATCCAGGCCCGCTTGCCGCATGATCCGAGTGGCTCGTTCGCGGTTCAGTAGCGCACCGAGCGGCTCGGGAGGCGCTGCGCTCGGATGATTGCTCGGAGCACGCGGCGCGCTTGCGCCACCGAGCGCGGCACTGGAGGCAGTGCCGATAGATGCCGCGAGAAATCCGCGTCGATTCATGCCCGGCCTCCCGGCGCCAGCGCGGCGCCGATCACTCCAAGGCCGACGTGGCTGCCGTCGTGCCTCCTCTGTGCGCTACAGCTTCGCTTCCAGCCGGATGCCGTAGTAGCGGTTGAAATCACGGGCGGGCTCGCCCACCACGGTGTTGCTGTTCCACGGGCCCGACCAGAAGTCTTCCATGTCGACATAGTAGTGGTGGTTGGTGACGTTGTTGGAGAACGCCGTGACCGACCATTTGCCGGATTTGGGGCGCAGACCGACACTCAGGTTCAGGATTCCGAAGGACCCCTGGATCGTTTCAGGGTTTTGGTCGGGCTGAAACTGCGTCTTGGATCGATAGGCATAGTTGCCGCCGAGGACGCCCTCAAAACCGCTGTCGCCGAGCGGCAGGCGTTGTTCGGCGAACAACGTTCCTTTGAATCTCGGCGCGTCCGGCATGGTGTCCCCCGATACGTTCTGAGAGGTGCTGCTCGTCCCGGGCACCGGGTTGCAGCCGAGCGCCGGAGTCTGCGTCACGCCGTTGCCCCAGCAGGGAGCCTGCTGGTAATCGACGAACTCCGCGTTGATGATTGCGAGATCGAGGCTGATGCGCAGCAGCTGCGTCGCCGCATAGACGCTGTCGATTTCCAGACCCTCGGTGCGCGCCTTGCCGGCCGTGGTCAGACCCTCGATCGGCGCAACATTTCCGGGAATCGATTCGGTGTTCTGTACCTGATAGTTCTTGTACAGCGTGTAGAAGGCTGCGGCGTTCACTTGCAGGCGGTGATCGAAATATTCGCCCTTTGAGCCGATCTCATAATGATCGACGTGCTCCTGGCCGGTCGCCGGCACGGGTACGGTCGGCGCGACGGCGTTGCCTCCGCTGTAGATGCCCGTGTTGAACACTTTCGGCGCATAGCCGCGCGCATAGGTGGCATAGCCCATCCAGTTGGGTGTGAATTTCTGCTGAAGGCTGATGTCGCCCACCACGATATTGGAGTTGTCGCTGTTCGAAGTATAGATGTTGCCGTTTCCCCCGAGCTGCTGGTAGGAATAGCCGAGTTCGTCCTTGTTGTAGCGCAGGCCTACGACCAGCGAAGTGGTCTCCAGGAACTTCCATGTCGCGCGGCCGTAGACATCGTAGGTTTTGGTGTCCGTATCGACATAGTAGTCGGTTTCAGCCGGCGTGAATGTGCGCCCCGTGCTCATGCCGACCGTTTGGTCCGAATAGAACAGGCCGGCGACGAAACTGACCGGCTGATCGAGCGAGGACACAACCTTGAATTCCTGGCTGGTCTGATTGACGAGAATATCCTGGAATTGCTCGTTGTAGAAAGTTGCCCAGGTGCCGGGCGACCCCGGCGGCGGCGGTCCCGGCAAGAAAAGCGAGGAGAACGCGGCGCGTAAATTGTTGGAGTAGAAGCTCGAGTTCACGAAAATATCTTGGTAATTGAACTGATGCTCGTGCAGGAACGCCGAGGTTGAGCTGAACGTCAGGCCGCCGAGGCGATAGTCCACATTGATCGAATAGATCTGGTCGGAAACATTGGCGCTCTGCGTGACTACGCTATTGACCGTATCGTTGGTCATGCTGGGGGTTATTCCGGTGAGTACCGCGGCTTGACTGACGGTTCCCGTGACGAACGGCGGCAGCGGCGGCGGACTCGTGCCGAACAGCAGGTAGGCGCCCGGAGTCACGTAGGTGTAAACGAAATTGTCGCCCTCGGATTTTGATTTCTGGTAATCCGCCATCAAAGTAATGTCGAGTGAGTCGTTTGGCTTGATCACCAATTTGCCGCGAATACCGCTGTTTTGCTGGTCAGAATCCGTGCCGGTGGCAATATTGTTGATCGGAAATTCGCGCTTATTGCCGTACACCGAGACACTGCCGAGCACATTCTCGGCAATCGGGCCGCCGACAAACGCGTTGAATCGATATTCGTGATCGTTGGTCGCCGTCGTGCTGAAGTCGGCCGTGAGCTGATCGGTCGGACTGCGCGATACCATGTTGATGAGTCCGGCGGCGGCGGTGCGGCCGCCCAAGGTTGCTTGCGGGCCCTTGAGGACCTCGATGTCCTTGATGTCCTCCATCTGGTTCGCCATGTCGGCGTCGGAGGGAATGGGAATCCCGTCGATCATGATGCCGACGCCGGAAGCCAGACCGACGGTCGCCTCGTTGGCGTTGCTCGAGATACCGCGAATGCCGTAGGGCACCCGGCCATTGAATGAGCCAACCAGGTCCACCGAGGGCACCAGCTTGTCCAGGTCGACGATGTCGCCGGCATTCATGCTGGCGAGCTCATTGGCCGATACCACCGATGCCGCGACGGGAACGTCGGACAATCTTTCGCTGCGCTTTTGCGCGGTGATCACGATTTCTTCCAACACCGGGCTGGAACTACTGTCGGCAGGACCTGGCGCCGTGCTGTCGGCGGCGCTCGCCGACAACGCCAAAGGAGCGCTTGATAGGGCGATGAGCCCGGCAAGCAGCAGCTCATTCTTGTAGAACATGTTTCCCCCAATCGTTGTTTATGCGGAGTCGCTGCCAGATGGCTTTCACGATCTAGTGATTCACCATTACCACATTGTGGTACACCAGTCTCGGATGATAAGCCACGGAAAGGAACCTTGTACAGCGCGGCGTAGCGGCTGCCTGTCTCTTGGGCGCCACATCAGCGCGGCAGGGCGTAGACACTCCTGCTGAAATTACTTGGAGCCGGTCGAATGCCCGGACTTGCATCTTTGAAGCGACCGGTAGCGGCGGGCACACTCGCTCTGTGCGGATGGGCAGCCGCTGCGGAGGCGAAAATCGTGTACCTCGACATGGATGTCGAATTGGATCAAGTCGCGCCCGAGGACGCGAAAATGTTTCGCGTTGGCGGCCATGATTTGGATCGAATTGCCTATGACGACAGCACCGTCGACCCCGTCACGCATAAGGTCAGGCTTACCTACCTCGGCTGGTGTCAGACCGAGGCGACGCTGACCGGGGCATTGCGCTTCACCGACAGCGCCGCGGCTTCAGCGAGCACGAGCGAGGCGACGCCGTCGCGGTAGCCCGCCAAGGGCGTTTCGCCATCGCGCAAAATATCCACGAAATGGCGCATTTCCCGGCGGTAGGCTTCTGCGTAGCGCTCCAGAAAGAAGTTTTGTAGCGCATCGCTTGCCGAGCCGCTTTCGGTGCACGTTGTCACGGTGCTCATGAGCACGTTGTCGGCACGCACGGTGCCGGCCGAGCCATAGGCCTCAATGCGCTGGTCGTAGCCATATCCTGAACGGCGCGTGTTGCTGATGACGCAGAGTCGGCCGGTTCCGGTGCGCA
>DATNKC010000325.1:0-2407 GCA_035603615.1 Steroidobacteraceae bacterium
CACCGCCCCCCGCCGATGCGCAAGCGGCGCCGCCGGCAGAAACGCCGCCCCCGCCCGCACCCGATGCACCGCCCCCCGAGCTCAAGACTTTGGACCAGGAGGTTCAGGGCCTGAAGAAGGACGTGGTCGATCTGAATAAGGATCTGTTCGTGCTGCAGGAAGAATTGCTGTTTCCCGCCAACACGCAGGTTGCTCTCTATATATCGATGGATGTGGGCACATTCTTTGCGCTGGACTCCGTGACCGTCAAAATCGACAACAAGGAAGTGAAGAATTATTTGTACACGGCGCGGGAAGCGGATGCGCTGCTCAAAGGCGGCGTGCAGCAGATCTATCTGGGAAATTTGAAAGTCGGCAAGCACGAGCTGGTCGCCTTCTTTACCGGCAAAGGCCCGGTCGAGCGCGACTACAAGCGCGGCGCGACGATCAATTTCGACAAGGGCGTCGGCGCGAAATATCTGGAACTTAAGATCACGGACCGTGTTCCCAAGCATCAACCTGAGTTCATGATCAAAGACTGGGAATGATGTGCAAGGCGTGATCAACAGACTGCGGCCGTTCTTCCTCGGCGGATTGCTGCTGGCGACTGCCGTTGCGCAGGCAAAAAACGTCAAGCCGGATCCCAACGGGTTGGCGCCGCATCAGGTACAGGACCTGGCCTACGGCGATGTGCTGTTCTATTTCTTTCAGGACGACTACTTCGACTCGATCACCCGCCTGCTGGCTGCGCGGCAACTGGGGCGGGTTCCGCACACGCAGGAAGAAGCGGAGTTGCTGCTAGGAGGCTTGTACCTGTCGCTCGGCGAGCACGTCGAGGCGGGCAGAATTTTCGAGGCGCTGCTCAAGAAGAACACTTCCGAGTTCGTGCGCAACCGCGCCTGGTTTTATCTGGGCAAGGTTTGGTACCAGCGCGGCTATTTGGAAGAGTCCGAGCGGGCGCTGCGCCAGGTATCGGACAAGATGGATCCGCGCATCAACGCGGAACGCTACATGCTGCTCGCGCAGCTCATGATGCGCCAGGGACGCTACGACGACGCCATTGCCGCGCTGCGCAATTGGAAGGGCGCGCCTGACTGGACCGCGTACGCACAGTTCAATCTGGGCGTGGCATTGGTCCGCCGAGGCCGGCTGCAGGAAGCGATTACCTACCTCGACGGGGTCGGCAAGATAAACACCCGCAGCGAGGAGTTGCTGGCCCTGAAAGACAAGGCGAATCTCGCGCTCGGTTTCGCGCTGTTGCAGGGTCAGCGCGCCGCGGAGGCGAAACCCATTTTGCAGCGAGTGCGTCTCGAGGGTCCCTACTCCAGCAAGGCACTGCTCGGCGTCGGCTGGGCCGATGCCGCCATGGGCGAATTCAAGCGGGCGTTGGTGCCGTGGCTCGCGCTGCGCAAGCGCAGCATGCTCGACTCGGCGGTGCAAGAGTCCTTTCTTACCGTGCCCTACGCTTACGTTCAGCTCCAGGCATTCGGTCAGGCCGCGGAGTTCTACAACACGGCGATCCAGTCTTTCGACGACGAACTCAAGCAAATCGACGACTCGATCGAAGGCATTCGCAGCGGCAAGCTGCTCGAACGCCTGTTGAACGACGACAAGAAGGACACGCTGACCTGGTATTGGCAGCTGACCAACCTGCCCAACGCGCCTGAGTCGCGCTACTTGTACGCACTGCTGGCGAGCAATGAATTTCAGGAGGGCTTGAAGAACTACCGCGAGCTCAATTTCATGAACCGCAATCTGGACGATTGGCGCGACGATGTCTCCGCCTATGACGACATGATTGATACCCGCCAAGAAGCCTACAATCGGCGCGTGCCGAAGGCCGACGCGGTATTGGCGGCGACGGATTTGGATGGCCTGACGCAAAAGCGCGTGGATTTTGAATCGCGCATCAACGAGATCGAAAAATCGAATGATGTCGCGGCGTTGGGTACGCCTCAGGAGCAAGAAACCTGGGCGCGCTTGAAAAACATCGAGGACTATCTTGCGGCTCATCCCAATGATCCTGACTTGGCCGAGATGCGGGAGAAGCACCGCCTGATGAAGGGCGTGATGTACTGGCGCCTGTCGGAGAGTTTCAAAGCCCGGCTCTGGAACGAACGGCGTTCGGTCAAGGAGCTCGAAGGCCAGTTGAAGGAAACCCAGAAGCGCGCGGTGCTGGTGCGCCAAGCGCGCGAGGGCACGCCGCTGACCACGGGCGGATACGCCGCGCGCGTCGCGGCGATCCGCGCGCGCATCGATCAGCTGCAAGAACGCCTGGCCGATATCTCAGACCGGCAGAATGGATTTCTGCAGTCCCTCGCCATCCACGAGCTCGAGGGCCAGAAACAGCGCATCGAAACCTATGAGGTGCAGGCACGCTACGAACTGGCGGCGATTTACGATCGCACTTCCAACGGCCCGCCGAAGG
>DATNKC010000326.1:0-2063 GCA_035603615.1 Steroidobacteraceae bacterium
TTCGGCGGATCCGCGCAATTCATCGTCGCGTGGTTGACTCGCTTGACGGGCAACCCACTGGCGCCGGCGTATTACATGATCGGCGGGGTGATCGTCGGCCTGCTCGCTCAAAGCCTGATGCCGGAGAGCGCGCCGATCAAAGTCGGATTGGACTCGTCGCGACGAGTTGAAACGTCCTAACGACCGCAGGCTTAGACCTGAGGGCGTCGACGGCTAAAAATATTTTTCTGGAATTTGGGTCCCCAATTTCGCTCGGGATCGCTCTTATACAAATGACTGCCATGACACGGGATGGGTTGTGTATGAACAAACAGTTCGTCGGGCGCTCCAGGCATTAATGGTCGGACAAGAAAAAGGCGCCTTACCGCGGCCGCGCCCCTTGAGGCTTCTTATTGTCGACAAGGAGCCCGCGGCGCGCTGTGCTTTCATGCAACTGTGCCATCAGATACCCGATCTGCAGATTGTGGGGGAAGCCGGCTCCGGCGGCGCCGCCATTGATGCTGTTGAGGACCTAGCACCCGATGTGATGCTCATCGACTTGGCGTTGCCCGATATGTCCGGATTCGATGTCCTGCGGCTGGCTGGAAATTCGCTGGGACCCCTCGGCATCACGACCTCCCATCAGCCCGAATCCGCCGAACGCGCAATGGCGGAAGGAGCCGTGGATCATTTGGTTAAGCCCGTCAGCGCGGATCGCTTCGACCATGCGATCGGGCGGGTTCGGCAGCGCTGGGGCATTGGGCAGGCGGCCGAAGGTCGATTGGTCCGGCATATCCTGCGCCTTTTGGCGAGGCGTCCGAAGTTACTGGTCGGCGAGAGACAACACCGCCTCTATCCACTCGATGTCGAGAAGATCGATTACGTGGAAGCCGATGGCAATTATGTGACCATTCGTGTGGGCGACACGGAATACATCAGCCGCGATTCAATAAAGCACTTGGCGGCTGAGCTAGCCGACTTTGGTTTCGTGCGGATCGACCGTTCAATTCTATTGAATATTCGCGCAGTCGAATTTGCGGAACCCGCCGGTCATGGAACACTCGCCTTCACGCTCTATTCCGGCGCCTGCTTATATTCCAGCAAGACATACCGCGAAGCGATCGTGCGAATGCTGCCCTGGCATCACTGCCGGGTTGGATCCGACGTCTGAATAGATAACTCGTTGGCCGAATGCGCCGCTTGCGCGGACAGAAGAGTCACGTCCTTAATCCCGGCGTTGCTCCCTCTCACGGAGCCCTTCATCCCAAAAATTATCGAAGTGCGGGCAACCATGTAATTGTCCTCCTCATGAGGCTCGCCGATCAAATCGCACAGTGTCGAACACCTTTCATCGTCGAAAATGCGATCAGCAAGCAACAAACGCGCTTGATGGGCGCGGCGGACTTCTCGAACGCAGTTGTCGCTTGCCCAACACGCTACAGCCTGAGCGATGACTTGGTGCGCCTTTGTACCGCGTTAGCCTACTCGAAGGGGGCGCGCACGCTCGCCTGCGCGGATTTGTTGCGCGTACCGGGCGAGCGCGTGTGGATTGAATGGTGCGAAGCGCCTTGGATCACGGAGCTCAACCGCTACGGATTTCGCTCCGGTGCGCCGCATGCGCAACCTGCGGGAAGGCGTGGCGCTTTTATTCAATCATCCCCGCAGGGCCGGCGCGGCTTGATCAAGAGCTTTTGGACCCATGGCGACACTGAATTGGATGTGTTCGCGAGCAGCATGGAGGCCTACTTTGATTTCGATACCGAAGTGGGCGAGGATCCAGCCGCCCCAGATGGCCGAAGTGGATTGACCATCAGTGTGTTTGATCGCGCTGCCGGCAATGCTGATATTTTGCGACGCTGCTTTCGTTTCCGCTACGAGCGCTCTTGGCAGAGCTACTACGAACAGGCGCAGCTTTCTGCCTGCCAGGCCGATTCGATCGCACGACACGCACTCGGCACCATTGCGATCGACATCCCGGTGATCTTGGCGTTCCTCTTGCTTCTGGCGACTCGCCCCGGCCTGCCGCGCCGGGCTCTCATGCTGGAAAGACTGAACCAGGCGCGCACAAAATCGGGAAAGACGCC
>DATNKC010000327.1:0-3404 GCA_035603615.1 Steroidobacteraceae bacterium
ATCACGCTTGCCAATGGGTAGTCCGTTGTGGCGCAAAATCGCGTAGGCGGTGGTGACGTGAAAGAGAAACTGCGGCAAGCCGTAGTTGGAGAGATAAGCCTGACCAGTCAGTTTCTTTTCTTTAGGCGTCCCAGGACGCAGCACGATTTCGTTCCTTTCGCTGCCTTCAAATTTGGAAGCGTCCACGCCATCCAGAAATTCCAGCGTCTGGGCCAATAGTCCGTCAAGATCGGCAAAGCTCTTTTCCTTGCCTTCATGGACGGGAACAGCAACACCTGCCAGGCGTGCCGAGATCCCGCGCGCAAAATCGGCGGCAATTTGCACCTGTTTGACCAGAGGAAACATGTTCGGGTAAAGGCGTGCCTGCAGAAATGCGTCTGGCTCGATCGAGTTGGCGACCACGTGTGCATCGGCTTGCGCCAGAATCGCTTTCAACGCGCTGAGCAATTGCTTGAGAACGGGAACCGAGTTGATATACATAGGGCTTGTCATGATCGTCCTCTGGTTGAAGGGGCGTAGCCTACCGCATCGGGAACGACGGGTTCGTGAATGTTCGGCCGGGGCGTGGAATCAGCTAGCGCCGCAGTGTCGGTGCATTGTCGAGGCGGCTGAAGATGCCTTGCATGGTCTGCACACGCTCGATGTACGCGCGCGTCTGGTGGTCGCCGCAACGCTCCCCTTCGGCCAATCTGAATCTGCGCCGGGCAAACTCATCGCCGGCCCCGGCACCGCAGAGGTGGATCAGCGCGGCCAGCATCTGTTTTTGCGGCAGCGATACGGAGCTCATTCGGTGGCGCTCGAGAATGAGCGTGACGCTTCGGTCCAGGTACGCCGAGGTCAGCTCGACCGCATCGCGGGGAATGACACGGGCATACAGACTGTTGAACCAGCACGAATGCCAATCATTCCACGGCCCGTCCGCGACGACCACGTGATCGTGGATGCAATAGCGGCGCGCCTCGGCGAAATTGCCATCGGTAATCTGGTACATGCCGACGGCGCTCGACGCGGGACGGTAGATTTCGAAGGGTTGCGATGACCACGACCAGCGCCAGTAAGTGCGCGCCACGGGATTCCCGGAACCTTCGACCTGGGCGATGGCGGCGAGAAAATCGGAAGTCATCACTTCGGTCGCGAATTTCTTGAAGATCGGCGCATACTCAGCCCACGTTTCGGCGGGAGACTTGTAAAGCGTGCCGCTCACGGGAAAGAACAGCTCGGATGGCTTGCGCACGACCTGGTAGATCCAGTTGATGCCGAGCCACAGAATCACAACGATGAGCGCAGCCATGATGTACTTGGCCGGCCGGGGCGCCGGGCGCCACCAGCGCCTGACGCGACTCCACACGCTGCGCGCGCGCCGCCAACGTTTTTTCAGGCGGCCGGCAAGACCGGCTCTGCGCCGCCCGGGCTTAGTGGACATGGTCTACAGGAGGTAACCGAATGTTCTTGCTTATAGTCATCGTGTTGATGTTGGCTTTGCCGCTGATTTCGATCGTAACGCAAATCGTTTTGAGCGATCACGGCGCGCTGCACGGCGCTTCGCATTTAGCCATAGTTGCAAAGTGGTACGTATTTTGGGCGTTCGGTGTGCGCTTGTCGCTCGCGGGACTGCGCCAGGCCATTCAACCGCGCTATACCGCTGAAACGATTCTCGGCTTTAAAGGCACCGAAGCGTTGTTCTTCGTGCGCGAACTGGGGTTTGCCAACGTGGCGATGGGCAGTGTCGGGGTCGCGAGCCTCTTTGCGCCGTCTTGGGTGACGCCGGCCGCCATGCTGGGGGCGATTTATTACGGCCTTGCCGGAATCAGCCATTGCTTTCACAAGGTTCGCAACAAGTTGGAGAACGTGGCCCTGGTCAGCGACTTGTTCGCCGCCGTGGTGCTCGCTACCTGCTGCTTTGCCTGACGGCGATGGTCACGCTTTCGGATTCAGGATCGAAAAGGATTTTAGCTTCGCCCTTTTTGAGCTGCCTGACGACCCGCGCCACCTTATCCTCGAGCGATAATTCCTTTTCACCGTAGTCGGTGCCTTCGCGCAGCACAAAGGACTCGATGACGGCGTTCAGCAAGTCCGCCGGCAATTCGCCGTAAGGCACCTCGACCGGTTCGGATGTTTCTTCGCTGGGCATCAAGCCCAGGATATCACGGCTCTTTAGGCGTTCCCGGTGTCGATCCGCGCCGCGAGCATCACACGCATCGCCGCATCATCGCCTTCGCGCTGTTCACGACGATCCGCGGCGCCCTGCTCCTCCTTGCGAAAGCGATCGACCACCCGATTCAACGATTCGGCTTCGATGCGCTTCTCGCTCCATAGGGCGCGGCGCCGGTCGAATTCCTTGCGGGCCAGATCCAGCGATTTATGATGCTGATTCAAGGCCTCGCCCAGCCGTTCGAGGAAGGAACGATAGTTCTGCAGCTTGACCGCATCCATGGCGCCATTGGACTGGGCGGAGTTGCGCACGTATTCGTCACGGTAGGTCTGAAGCTGCTCGAGCTGGCGCTCCAACTCGGCAACTTTGCGTCCGGCGTCACCCATGGCGCGGCTCAAGTCGCGCGCCGAATTCGAGGCAATTTCGTGGATGGGCTCAAATCGTTTGGACTTGATCATGGGCAGCTCACTATCGGCCCGTTGGCGCAATCGGCGCCGAGAACTGCGTCACGAGTTGTTTGAGATCCGCATAACTTCGCTCAATTCCAACCGGTTCGTACATGTCCTGACGCAGGAATTCGAGCATTTTGGGCCATTGCTCGACGGCGAGATCCACCCGGGCATCGGAACCGCGCCGATAGGCCCCGACCGTAATCAAGTCGCGGTTCTGCTGATAAGTCGAATACACCTGCCTGAAGCGATTCGCCAGGTCGAGCTGCTCGCGTGTTGCAATTTGGTGCATCGCACGACTGATGGAGGCCTCCACATCCACGGCCGGATACAGGCCATTTTCGGCCAGGCGGCGCGACAGCACGATGTGCCCGTCCAAAATGGCGCGCGCCGCATCGGCGATGGGATCGTTCTGATCATCGCCTTCCACCAAGACCGTGTAGAACGCCGTGATCGAGCCGACACCGCGATCGCTGTTGCCGGCGCGCTCGACCAGCTGCGGCAATCGGGCGAACACCGATGGCGGATAGCCCTTGGTCGCGGGCGGCTCGCCGATGGCCAGCGCGATCTCGCGCTGCGCTTGCGCAAAACGCGTCAGTGAATCGAGCAGCAGCAAAACCTTCATGCCGCGATCGCGAAAGTATTCCGCGATGGCGGTCGCCAGCCAGGCGCCGTGCAGGCGCATGAGCGGCGGATTGTCCGCCGGCGTGGCGACGACCACGGCGCGACGCATGCCATCGGGACCCAAGGTGTTGCTGACGAAATCCTGGACCTCGCGGCCGCGCTCGCCGATCAATCCGACC
>DATNKC010000328.1:0-11899 GCA_035603615.1 Steroidobacteraceae bacterium
TTCACCCCGATCAGCGCCGCATCAATGGGCCCCGAACGATGCGTTTCGACCAGGCCCGGCGGCCAGACGGGCGCGCCTTCTTTGAGCGTTACTCCCAGCCGGCCAATCGGCTTGCCCTCTTCCATCACGCTCGGAACCGCCGCTACCATACGCAATCGTTCGCCGTGGCGCTCGACTTCTATCGAGATGTCCCGATTTGCCGCCGCCCCGACGATGGAACGGAACGCGCTAAAGTTGACGATGGGCTGCCCATCCACGGCGAGCAGTCGATCACCCGCCTTAAGTCCAGCCCGCGCGCCCGCGCTGTCGGGGGGCACCGACTCGATGCTCGTGGCGGCGTTCCAAGTGGCCAAATCAAAGCCCAATCCAGGCAACAATTTGCCCGGTTCAGTCAAGGCACGCCGATCCGCGGTTACCCGCAATGTCACAGGCCGCTCGATTCCGTCACGGCGCACGCGCAGCGGGATGGAACCATCGCCGCTGAACTGACGAATCAGCGCAATCTGCAGCTCTTCGGTGTCGTTGACATCGCGCTGCCCGACACGGACGATTTGATCGCCACGCTGCAGGCCGGCAACGGCAGCCGGGCTGTCGAGCCGTACCTGACCGACCACCGGCTTGACGACTTCGGTGCCGAGCATCGCCAAAACGGCGTACAGCAGCGATGCGAACAAGAGATTCATCGCCGGTCCCGCCAGCAGTACCGCGATGCGATGCGAGATGGGCCGGCGCGTGAACGAACGATGCAGCTCTGATTCCGCCACGTCGCCTTCGCGCTCGTCCAGCAGCCTGACGTAGCCGCCCAGGGGGATCGCGGCCAGGCAATACTCGGTGTGATCGGCATCCTTGCCAACGCGGGTCAAGAGCGGCTTGCCAAAACCGATGCTGAAGCGCAGTACCTTGAAGCCGAGTTTCTTGGCGACCCAGTAGTGTCCGAACTCATGCACGGCAACCAAGATACTGATCGCAACCAAGAAGGCTGCAGGGATCACCAAAAACATCATGCGGGGGCTCCAGCGCTAAGCTCAATCATGGTAACCGCGAGGCTACGCGCCGCAGCGTCGGCCTCCAAAACATCGCCCAGAGCTTTGACGGGAGACGCATCGAGCCGCTGCAGTACTTTGTCAATGACCGTTGAAATCCCTACAAAGTTCAAGCGCCGATCAAGAAACGCCTGAACCGCGACCTCATTGGCCGCATTAAGCACCGTTGGGGCGGTACCGCCGGCGCGCGCAGCGGCTCGGGCCAGCGCCAAACTCGGGAATCGAACATGATCCGGCGGCTCGAATCCTAGGTGTCCAATCGCGAGCAGGTCCAAGGATTGTACACCGGAAGCAAATCGTTCGGGCCACGCGAGCGCCTGCGCTATGGGCGTGCGCATGTCGGGAGCACCGAGTTGCGCCAACATCGAACCATCCGCGTATTCGACCAGCGAATGCACCACGCTTTGCGGGTGCACGACGACATCAACTTGAGATTCGGGCAGGCCGAAGAGCAGCGTGGCTTCGATGACTTCGAGACCTTTGTTCATGAGCGTCGCGGAATCCACGGAAATCTTGCGCCCCATCTTCCACTTCGGATGCGCACAGGCTTCATCGGGCGTGACGTGCGCCATCTTCGCCGCAGCGGTGCTGCGAAACGGACCGCCGGAAGCGGTCAGAATCACGCGAGTCACGCCAGGTGCGGCATCGCCGGGCAAATAGCCGCCCGGCATGCATTGGAAAATCGCATTGTGTTCGCTATCGATGGGAATGAGTTGCGCGCCGGCGCGGCGCACCTCATCCATCAGCAGCCGGCCGGTCATGACCAAGGCTTCCTTGTTCGCCAGCAACACGCGCTTGCCGGCGCGCACGGCGGCCAATGTCGATGTCAAGCCGGCGGCGCCGACAATCGCGGCCATGACCATCTGCACATTGGCGGCGCCGGCGGCGTCGGCCAGAGCTTGTTCGCCGCTCTCGACCTGGGTTGTCGAACCCGCCGCGCGCAAGGCGGCGCGCGCGCTTGCCGCGGCTTGGCTGTCAACCAGCACGACGGTCTCCGCGTTGAACTGCTGCGCCTGCTCAACGATGACTTGCCAGCTGTTGAACGCCCCCAGCACGGCGACCTTGAAGCGTTCCGGGTGAAGCGCGATCACCGCGAGCGTGCTGCGTCCGATGCTGCCCGTCGATCCGAGGATGGCGATACCCTGCTGCATACTTAACGGATCACGCCGGAACCAAACAGGCCCAGCGCGTATAAGGGCGCCGCCGCCGTGACACTGTCGATGCGATCCAATAGACCCCCATGCCCCGGAAGCAGTGTGCCGCTGTCTTTGAGCGCCGCAGCGCGTTTGAACATGCTCTCAGTCAGATCCCCGATGACGGAAAAGATTCCCACACCGCAGCCGAATGCAACGATCTCGAGCGGCGGCAGGCCGAAATACACGGCGCCGGCGCCGGCAACCAAGGCAACCATGGCCAGTCCTCCCATCGCTCCCTCCCAGGTCTTCCCGGGACTAACGCGCGGCGCCAGTTTTCGTTGTCCGAACGCCCGCCCGGCGAAGTAAGCGCCGATGTCCGCGGCACAGACCATCAGGACCAACCACAGCACGATCAGCGGGCCGCGCGCAAACCCGCCGGCGGAAATCTGCAACCGGGCGAGCGCCACAAAGGCGGGCACCAACACGGCCAGCCCGCAGACGAGTGTGAGCGCCGGGCGATTCCACGCGGGGGCCAGCGACAGCCAACAGAACGCGATGACCCACCAGGCGCACGCGGCGCTCAGGAGAATGGTCAGATGCGAGAAAGTCCCGGTCCAACGCCAACTCAAGCCCAGGGCGAGCGCCACGGCGAGCGTGTAGAGAGCGCGCGCGAAGGGCTTTCGCAGCGCGCCGAACCCGGCCCACTCCCACGCGCCGATGATAAATACGAGCCCGAATGCCAGCACGGCCCAAAACGGCGGCAGCAAGAACAACCCGAGCAACAACAGGGCGCCCAAAATGCAGCCGGTGAGAACCCGGGTCCTAAGCACAGGAGCCCCTATGCATCGGCTTTCGCCGCGACCTGAGCCGAAGTCTTGCCAAAGCGGCGCTCGCGCTGAGCGAAGTGCTCGAATGCCGTCTGCAGCAGCGCGGGTGAAAATTCAGGCCACAGTGCTTCGGTGAAATACAGTTCGGTGTAGGCGAGATTCCACAGCAGGAAATTGCTGATGCGCTGTTCCCCGCCCGTGCGGATCATGAGATCCGGATCCGGAATTCCCGCGAGCGCCAACCTCGCCCCGATGCGCTCCTCCGAGATTTCCGAGGCGGGCAATTTTCCGGCGGCGACATCCGCGGCGAGCGATCTGCAGGCCTGCGCGATGTCCCAGCGTCCGCCATAGGCGACCGCCACCAGCAGCCCCAGGCCAGGATTTGCGGCCGTCAGCGCCTCGGCATCCTGCATTCTTTGCCTCAGCTCCGAGCCCAGCGATTCACGATCGCCGATGAAGCGCAGGCGCACTTGATTGCGGTGCAAATCCGCCACCTCGCGCACCAGCGCATCGAGGAACAAGCCCATGAGCATGCCGACTTCCTCGGCGGGGCGCAGCCAGTTCTCGCTGCTGAAGGCGAACAGAGTCAGGTAGCGGACTTTGCGCGCGGCGCACTCTTCCACGATCTTGCGAACGACTTTGACGCTGGCGCGGTGTCCCGCAACGCGCGGCATGCCGCGCGATCGGGCCCAGCGGCCATTGCCGTCCATGATGATTGCCACATGCTGCGGCGAGTCGGCCATACGCGTCTGAGATCATGCGGGTCCGGCTCGGGTCAGACCTGCATGAGCTCCTTTTCTTTGTCGGCCATGGCGTGATCGATATCGGCGACGTGCTTATCGGTCAATTTTTGAATGTCGTCCTGCCCGCGCCGCTCATCGTCTTGAGCAATGAGCTTTTCCTTGAGCATTTCCTTCAGTTCGTTGTTGATTTCGCGGCGCACGCCGCGCACCGCCACGCGCGCATTCTCCGCTTCGGACTTCACGACCTTGATGATGTCGCGGCGCCTTTCTTCGGTCAGCGCGGGCATGTGAATCCGGATGATTTGCCCCGCGGTATTCGGCGTGAGTCCCAGGTCCGATTTGTAGATCGCCTTCTCGATGATGGGCACCATGGCCTTTTCCCAAGGACTCACGGTCAATGTTCGCGCATCCTCCGTGGCGATATTGGCCACCTGGTTCAGCGGCATCTCAGAACCGTAATAGTCGACCTTGATGTGCTCGATGAGGCTGGTATGAGCGCGGCCGGTGCGCATCTTTTTCAGCTGCTCCTTGAACGCCGCAACGCACTTCTGCATGCGTACCGTCGCATCCTTTTTCACGTCCTCGAGCATTTATCCCCCCTGAACTTTTACGGATCAGCCGATACCACAGTGCCGACGTCTTCGCCTTGGACAATACGCATCAAATCGCCGGCGTTAAAGAGATTGAAGACCTGCAAGGGCAAATTGTTTTCCCTGCACATGACGATGGCCGTTGCGTCCATGACGTTGAGCCGGTCGTTCAGCACCTTATCAAAGGTCAGGCGCGCATAGCGTTTGGCGTTGGGATTCGTGACCGGATCGGAATCGTAGATGCCGTTCACCTTGGTGGCCTTCAGCAGAATTTCGGCGTTGATCTCGATGGCGCGCAAACTGGCCGCGGTATCGGTCGTGAAGAACGGGTTACCTGTGCCTGCGCCAAAAATCACGACGCGGCCTTTTTCCAGGTGCCGCACCGCCCGGCGCCTGATGTAATCCTCGCAAACCTCATTGATGCGCAGCGCCGACATGACCCGGGCGTAGGTGCCGAGGCTCTCCAGCGCATCCTGCATGGCCAGCGCATTGATCACGGTGGCCAGCATGCCCATGTGATCGGCGGTCACTCGATCCATGCCGGCGCGCGCCAACCCGGCGCCGCGAAAAATATTCCCGCCTCCCAATACGACCGCGACCTGAACCCCCATCTGGGTCAGGTCGCGAATCTCCCCGGCGATTCGCTTGAGGATGAGCGGATCTATGCCGTAATCCTCATTTCCCAGCAAGGCTTCGCCGGATAATTTGACTAGAATTCTTCGATAACGAGCCGTGCCGGGTAGCGTGGTCATAGTCGCTTAGTGTTTCTTGTCCTGCGCCTTCACCTGCGCCATCACTTCGCCGACGAAATCGTCCTGTTTCTTCTCGATGCCGGCGCCGACTTCATAGCGCGCGAACATCGTGACTTTGGCGCCCGCGCCCTTCAGCAGCTTCTCCACCGTCGTGTCCTCATCCTTGATGAAGGGCTGCCCCAACAGCGTGATTTCCGCGAGGTACTTGCGCAGCCGGCCTTCCACCATCTTGGCGATGATCTCGGGCGGCTTTTTTTCACCCTTGGTCTGCTCGGTCAGGATTTCACGCTCCTTTTGCAGCAGTTCGGCCGGCACGTCGCCGACATCGATGAAGGCCGGATTCACCGCCGCGACGTGCATCGCGATATCCCGCGCCAGGGATTCATCGCCGCCCTGCAGCGCCACGACGCTGCCGATTCTGGCGCCGTGAATATAAGTGCCAAGCGGCCCCGGAGAGGAGACGCGCACGAAGCGGCGCACCGCCATGTTCTCGCCGATCTTGGCGACCAAGGCGCGCCGCAGCTCGTCCACGGTCGAGCCCTCATGCGATAGCTTGAGCAGGTCCTCCAGGCTGGAAGGCGCCGCTTTAAGTGCCGCCGCGGCGACCGCCTTGGCGAAGGCCTGAAATTCGTCGCTGCGGGCGACGAAGTCGGTTTCGCAATTGACTTCGACGAGCGCCGCGTCGCTGCCGGATCGCTCGATCGCAACCGTGCCTTCTGCCGCAACACGCGCGGCCTTCTTGTCGGCCTTGGCGAGTCCGCTCTTACGCATGAGCTCAGCCGCGGCGTCCAAATCGCCCTGGGTTTCGACCAGCGCCTTCTTGCACTCCATCATGCCGGCGCCGGTGCGCTCGCGAAGTTGTTTGACTGCATCTGCCGTAATATTCATCGGATCCTACAACCGCCGCATCGGCGATTCCTCATTGAGCTGATTTGCGCAAACAAGCCGGGAGGCGCTTGGGCTGCGCCTTGGGCCATAGCCTCGAGTTTACGCGCCACGCGCCGGAGCACGTCGTCCCGCGGGTCGACGCCGCGGCGCGCTCGCCGGCCGCGTTTCCGCGGGCGGTGTATCCGGGGCATCGACATCGTCGGCCTCGACTTCAACCTCGTCCAGCGAAGCCGCGACGGCGGCGACGCTCGGTACGACGGTGACGGCTACTTTGCGGCGCGGCGGCTGCTTGCGCTGACCGCGGGCGGGGGGCGGCGGTCGCCGTCCGCCGGCGCTGCGCTTCTTCGGATTGCCTTCCTCGTCCAATTCAACGAATTCGTCCTCACCGACGGGCACCTCGGGCAGCGAGGCCTTGCCTTCCAGGACCGAATCGGCGATGCCGCCGGCGTACAGCAAGATGGCGCGCATGGCGTCATCGTTGCCGGGGATGACATAGTCGATGCCGTCCGGGGAACAATTCGTGTCGACCACCGCAACCACGGGGATGCCGAGTTTCCGGGCCTCGTGGATCGCGATTTGCTCATGACCTACGTCAATGACGAACAGCGCGTCCGGCAGCGCCGTCATGTCGCGGATGCCACCGAGGCTTCGCAGCAACTTGTCCATCTCACGGCGCAGCATTTGCGCTTCTTTCTTGCCGCGCCGGTCCAGGGCGCCGCTTTGCGCCATCTCGTCCAGTTCGTTCAGCCGCTTGATGGACTGGCGAATGGTCTTGAAATTGGTGAGCATGCCGCCCAGCCAGCGCTGGTTCACGTAGGGCATTGCGGCGCGGGTGGCCTCTTTTTGCACCGCGTCGCGTGCCGAGCGCTTGGTGCCGACGAACAGCACTTTGCCGCCCTCGGAAGCCACGCCCTTGATAAAGGCCGCCGCCTGGGCGTACAGGGGCTGGGTCTTTTCCAGATTGATGATATGGATTTTGTTGCGTTCGCCGAAGATGAACGGAGCCATTTTCGGGTTCCAGAAGCGGGTTTGGTGTCCAAAATGGACGCCCGCTTCCAGCATTTGTCGCATGGACACGCTGGTCATAAAAAAACTCCTGGTTGGGTTGAGCCTCCGCGTGTCCCAATCGGCAACCCGGTTTTGCCTTGAAATGTCGGCCTTAAGCCTTCATTTCAGTGCTGACCGGGCACCCAGTCGATTGTGACGACACGCGTGCGGGGTTGTTAAAAATAGCCGCGCTTTATACCATGAACCCCCAGTAGAAACAAAGCCCGCCCGGCCCCAAAAAGTTTGCCCGACTTTCCTATGAATGTGACCATCAAAACCCCCGCCGAACAGGACAAAATGCGCGCCGCAGGCCGTCTCGCGGCCAGCGTCCTGGACATGATCGAGCCCTATGTGCAGCCCGGTGTGAGCACCGAGGAACTCGACAAACGCTGCCATGACTTCATCGTGGAGGAGCTCAAATCCATCCCCGCCAACCTGAATTATCGCGGCTTCCCGAAGACCATCTGTACCTCGGTGAATCACGTGGTATGTCACGGGATACCGGGCGATAAGCGCCTGAAGAACGGCGACATCATCAATATCGATGTCACCGTGATCCGCGATGGATTCCACGGTGATACCAGCCGCATGTACCTCGCCGGCAATGCCCCCATCATGGCCCGGCGCCTCACGGCAGCCTGCCACGAGGCGATGTGGCGCGGAATTCAACAGGTCCGGCCCGGCGCCCACCTGGGCGATATCGGGCATGCCATCCAGACCTACGCTGAAACCAACAGCTTCTCGGTGGTGCGCGAATATTGCGGTCATGGTATCGGCCGCGTGTACCACGAGGATCCCCAAGTGCTGCACTACGGCAAACCGGGCACGGGCTTGGAACTGGCGGCCGGCATGACCTTTACGATCGAGCCCATGATCAATGCCGGCCGGCGCGACGTTCGCCTGTTGCCCGATGGCTGGACGGTCGTGACCAAGGATCAGTCCCTGTCCGCTCAATGGGAGCACACGATTTTGGTCACCGATGTGGGTTATGAGGTGCTCACGTTGCCCGCCAGTGTCGAAGCGTCTGCCGCCGCGGCGGCTTCGGGTGTGCCCGCCACTTGAACGCCCACGGCAAGTTCCTGGATCAAATCGCCGACTGGCCTTATCTCACGGCAGTGCCCGCCGCCCTCGAAGAGGGCCAATTCTCCCCCGTAATCTTCCGCCAAGTCCTCGATCAGGGCAGCGAGCTTCTCAAGGATCGTTTCGCCGCTGACGAGCCGATCGAGGATCTGGTGCGCGATCGCGCGCGTCTGGTGGACATTGCGCTGCGCGCGGCGTGGGTCAATCACGCCGGGAAATTTGCCGGAGATTTGGCCTTGGTCGCCGTCGGCGGATATGGCCGCGGCGAGCTGCATCCAAGCTCCGACATCGACATCATGGTGCTCTTGCCGAAGAGCGACTCGGCGGACTGGCAACCGGACATTGAGCGCTTCCTCACCTTCCTGTGGGACATTGGCCTGGAGGTGGGTCATAGCGTTCGATCGATCGATGATTGCCAGCGTGAGAGTCTCGCCGACATCAGCGTGGCGACCACGCTGTTCGAAGCGCGCCTGCTGGCGGGACCTGAGCCATTGTTTGCCGGAATGCGCCGCGCGCTCGCGCCGGATCGGCTTTGGTCATCGCAGGACTTCTTTGCCGCCAAGGTCAAGGAACAAACCGAGCGGCATCATCGGTATTTCGATACCGCTTACAACCTCGAGCCCAACGTCAAATCCAGCCCCGGCGGCCTGCGCGACATTCAAACCATCGGCTGGGTGGCGAAGCGGCATTTTGGAACCGACACGCTCGATGAGCTGGTGGCGCACGGATTCTTGACCCGAGAGGAGCTGCGCAAGCTGCAAGCCGCGCAATCGTTCCTCTGGAAAGTACGCTTCGGGTTGCACGTGCTCACCGGGCGGCGCGAGGACCGCCTGTTGTTCGACTACCAGATCAAGCTGGCGAAACTGTTCGGTTACGAGGATGCGAGCTTCACCCTCGCGGTCGAACAGCTCATGCAGAAGTATTACCGCACGGTCCTGGATATCAGCCTGCTGAACGAAATGTTGTTGCAGCTGTTTCGCGAGGCCATTCTGACGCAAAGCGCGGCGCCTCTGCCGGTCAATGCGCGTTTCCAAATTCGCAATGATTACTTGGAAGTGACGCATCCGGAGGTGTTTGCACGCTACCCCTCCGCGTTGCTCGAGCTATTCGTGCTGCTGCAACAACACTCCGATGTGCGCGGCGTGCGCGCGGAAACCATCCGGTTGATCGGCGCGCATGTCGGGCTCATCGATGAGGAGTTTCGTCAAAACCCGCGCCACCATCGGCTTTTCATGGAAATACTGTGCGCGCCGGTCGGCGTCACGCACGAACTGCGGCGCATGAATCTCTACGGCGTACTCGGACGCTACATTCCATCGTTTGGACGCGTCGTCGGCCGCATGCAATACGACTTGTTCCACGCCTACACGGTGGATGCGCACACGCTATTCGTCGTCAGCAATCTGCGCCGCTTTGCCATGCCGAAATTCAACCATGAATTTCCGGCCTTGAGCCAGATCATGCAATCCTTGCCGCGGCAGGAAGTCGCTTATCTGGCGGCGCTGTTTCACGACATCGCCAAAGGCCGCGGCGGCGACCATTCAGAATTGGGTGCCGTCGACGCCGAAGCCTTCTGCTTGGAACAAGGCTTGGGCCGCTACGAAGCGCGCTTGGCCGCGTGGTTGGTGCGCAACCATCTGATCTTGTCGATCACTTCGCAAAAGAAGGACATCAGCGACCCGGACATCATCCAGGAGTTCGCGCGGCATGTCGGCGATCAGGTTCACCTGGACTACTTGTACGTATTGACCGTCGCCGACGTGCGCGGCACCAATCCAAAATTGTGGAATTCCTGGAAGGCGCGGCTATTCGAAGAGTTTTACGAGCGCACCAAGCGGGCGCTGCGGCGCGGACTCGAGACGCCGATCGACCAAGAGCAGCTGATCCGCGAAACGCAAGATCAAGCCCTTTCAAAGTTACCCGCAGAGATCCAGCAGCAAGCCGCCGCGGTGTGGACGCAGTGGACCGAGGCGTACTTTCTGCGCTACACGCCGGAGGAGATCGCCTGGCACACGGCATTGCTGGCTGAGCGCACGGCCGACGATGACGCGCCGCTGGTGGCCGTGCGGCAGCTCACCGATCGCGGCGGCACGGCGGTGCTGACCTACACGCCGCGGCGGCTGCGTAGCTTTGCGCGCACCACCGGCGTGCTGGATCAAATGGGTCTCAATGTCGTCGATGCCCGTCTGATTACGAGCGCCAATGGGTTTAGCCTCGAGACTTACGTGGTGCTCGAAGACAACGGCGCGGTCATTGCCGATCCGGTGCGCATTCGAGAAATCGAGCGCGGCTTGTGGCGCGTATTGCAGCAGGCCCAGGATTTGCCGCCTGCGGTGACGCGGCGGGCGCCGCGCCAGGTCCGCATGTTTTGGACGCCCACGCAGGTGAATTTCGGCGTCGACGCGCGCAACGAGCGCACGATTCTCGAGCTGATCGCGGCCGACCGCCCGGGCCTCTTGTCGGAGGTCGGTAGAGTGTTTCGCGCCGAACGCGTCGCGATCAACGGCGCCAAGATCATGACGGTGGGCGAACGCGCGGAAGACGTGTTCTACATCACGCGTGAGGACGGCGGTCTGCTCAAGGAAGAGTCATGCCAGCGCGTGCAGGAGGCGTTGATGCAGGCGTTGGATAAGCGCGAGGCACGATCTTGAATTCCCACGACGACTTATCCTCGGTGATCGACGAGGCCTACGAAGCGCGGGCGCAACTCAATCCGCGCAATACGCCCGCGGCGCTGCGCGCGGCGATCGAGAGGGCCATCGATCTCTTGAACGAGGGGCAGCTGCGCGTGGCGCAGCCGGAAGGCGGAGCTTGGCGCGTCAATCAATGGCTCAAAAAAGCCGTGCTGCTGTCCTTTCGCATCAATGACAATGAACTGATGCCGGCGGGCGCCCTCAATTTCTACGACAAGGTACCGCTGAAATACAGCGGCTGGAGCGCGGATCGCTTCGCCGCCGCCGGCGTGCGCGTGGTGCCTCCGGCGACGGTGCGGCGCGGCGCCCATATCGCGGCAAACGTGGTTTTGATGCCCAGCTACGTCAACGTGGGCGCCTATGTGGACAGCGGCACCATGGTCGATACATGGGCCACGGTGGGCTCCTGCGCGCAGATCGGCAAGAACGTGCACTTGTCCGGCGGGGTCGGGATCGGCGGTGTGTTGGAACCCTTGCAGGCCGGCCCGACCATCATCGAAGATAATTGTTTTATCGGCGCGCGCTCCGAGATCGTCGAGGGCGTCGTGGTCGAGTCCGGTGCCGTCATCTCGATGGGGGTTTTTATCGGTCAAAGCACGCGCATTTATGATCGCGAACGCGATGAGATTCTTTACGGCCGGGTCCCCGCCGGCGCCGTGGTGGTTCCCGGCACCCTACCCGCGGCGAATGGCAAGTACGGCCTCGCCTGCGCGGTCATCGTCAAGCGTGTCGATGCGCAGACTCGGGCCAAGACGTCGCTGAACGAACTGCTGCGCAATAACGACTGACTTTTTGCCGGGCGGCTCTAACAATTCGCAGCGCGCCTCGGTAATATTTGGCCCGCCAGGACTGCGACAGGGGCCAAGAATGAGCGATGATCAAGCGCCTTCAGCATCTCGGCGTCAGTTGTTCAAAAGCTTAGGATTGGTTCCGATCGCGGCAGTCGGTCTCGCCGCTTGCGCCCGCGAGGCCGATAAGCCCGCCGACGTGAGCCCGGTTCCAGGCGAGTACAAACCAACTTTCTTCACTGCCGCCGAGTGGGCCTTCATCCAGGCGGCCTGCGATCAATTGATTCCCGCCGACAACATCGGCCCCAGCGC
>DATNKC010000329.1:0-3704 GCA_035603615.1 Steroidobacteraceae bacterium
ATCGAAGATGCGGACTTGTTGGTCAGCGGCGTCCAGCAGCTGCCGCAGAATTTCTGGGAAAAGCACGGCAAGGGCATGGAGTCCTGGCAGCAGCAGAGCCGAACCTACTACCGGGTGCGCGGCCCGCTGGTGCGCGAATGGAAGACCAATCAATTCGTTTATGATCCCGGCGCAAATGGCGTGGAGGCCATTGTGCGCAAGCTCGAGTCCGATTCGGCGATTCTCGAGCTGACCACCGACTACCGAACCGAACGCAATAATGTGTGGGGCGTAACAGCACGCAACCGCGAGCAGAATCTGGCGTTGAATCTGCTGATGGATCCGGAAATCGACTTCGTGACGGTGTTGGGTCCGGCCGGCACGGGCAAAACGCTGCTGACCCTCGCGGCCGGCCTGGCGCAAACGCTGGATCACAATCGTTTCAGCGAAATCATCATGACCCGCGTCACCATACCTCTGGGTGAGGACATCGGCTTTCTGCCCGGGACCGAAGAAGAGAAAATGGAGCCCTGGATGGGCGCGCTGATGGATAATCTGGAGGTCCTGACGCAGAGCCAGCCCGGCGGCACGTGGGGTCGGGGCGCCACGAACGATTTACTACGGCACCGCATCAAGATCCGCTCGTTGAACTTCATGCGCGGCCGGACGTTTTTGAACCGCTTCATCATTCTCGATGAAGCGCAAAATCTGACCCCGAAGCAAATGAAGGCCCTGGTCACCCGGGCAGGACCCGGCACCAAAATGGTGTGTTTGGGCAATATTGCCCAAATTGATACCCCCTACCTCACGGAAACCACGACCGGCCTGACCTATGTGGTAAACCGATTTCACGGCTGGGCGTTTTCCGGACATATCACGCTGGTGCGGGGCGAGCGCTCGCGTTTGGCGGACTACGCCTCCGAAGTTCTCTGATTTCGCTTCTTTTTTTGAGCGAACTTTGGTATGCGCCTACACTCCAAGGTCCTAACTATGTCAGCGTTAAAGTCCATAAGCGCATTTCTGGCGGCGGCCGCGGTCGGCCTGAGCGTCAGCGTGGCTTATGCGCAAGGTGTCGCCCAATCCAATAAACTCACCAACCAAGATCTGCCCGAATTGGGCAGCCCCGCAAACGCGGCGATTTCCATCGACGATGAATATCACGCCGGCCTGGGCTACGTTAACGAGATACGCAAGGAAGGCGTCATCCTCACGGACCCCGAAGTCCAACAATATGCCCAGGAAATTGGCCATAGCCTCTCCAGCCAGGCGGAGGAAGGCCAACACCAATTCTATTACTTCATCATCCGCGAGCCATCGGTCAACGCCTTCGCGATCCCCGGCGGTTTCGTGGCCATTCACAGCGGACTGTTCGCGGCCGTCCGCAACGAGAATGAATTGGCGGGTGTGCTGGGACACGAAACCGCGCACGTCACGCAGCGCCACCTCGTCCGGCAGCTCATCGACCAAAGCCACGAGGGACTCATGGCGACCGCCGCCATGTTGGCGGCTGTGTTGCTGGGAGCAACGGCGGGCCGCGGCAACCCCGATGCGATCGAGGGCGCCGTGCTGGCGGGCCAGAGCGCCATGATTCAGCATCAGATCAACTACACCCGCAGCAGCGAGTTCGAGGCGGACCGAATCGGCATCACGACCATGGCGAACGCGGGTTACGATCCGTTGGGAATGGCCAGCTTCTTCGATTACATGAGCCACAACGGCCCCGAACCGAGCCGCGTCAATGCCGTGCAGTTCCTCATCGATCACCCGATTTTTTCCGATCGCGTCGCCGAGGCGCAGGATCGCGCCAACCAGATCGGCCGGATCCATCACGAAGATTCACTGGGATTTTTGCTCACCCGCGAGCGCTTGCGATCGGTTGCCGCGGACCCGCGCGTGGCGCGCCAATATTACGCGAACCTGCTCAAGAACGGCGGCGGCAAAACCATTCAAGAGCGCTATGGCAGGGATGTCGCGGACATCGAATTGAAAAACCCCGCGCCCGCCATCGCCGACTTGCAAGATCTGGTGCGCGAATATCCCAAAGTCACGCAGTTCTACGGCGCGCTCGGGCAGGCATACCTGGTGAATAATCAGTTCAAAGAATCGACGGCTATTCTCGAGCAAGCGATGACTTTATTCCCGCGCAACGTTCCGATTACGATTCGGCTGGCGGAATCCTTGATGCATTCCGGCGACAACAAGCGCGCCCACCTCGTGCTCCTGGATTTGTTCAATACGGTTGAGCCGACGCCGGATCAGACCCGACTCATCGCGAAAGCGGCCAGTACCGCCGGTGACTACGCCGACTCCTATAGCTACATGGCGGAGTTCTATTTGATGACCGGCAATCTCCAGATGGCGTCCAATCAATTGCAGATCGCCTTGACCCTGCCGGGACTGGACGCCGTCCAACGTGCGCGCTACAGCGCACGCCTTGAGGAAGTGCGCGCGGCGATGCCGAAGAAGAACAAAAATACCATGGCCGATGAACGCGGGGTCAATAGCGGTCAATAGTGGTCAATTGCGGCCAAGAGTAGCCTCGTCGCCGCTGACTCTCCCAATAGTGTATCTTTGGCTCAAGACCTAAGAAACGTGGGAGCGATTCAATATGTGGAGAGTAACGTGCACGCGGGCACTGCTTTGCGCCGCAGTGGCCGCAGCCCTGACCGGTTGCGTCACGCTGCCGCCCAACCACAAGCCTCCTCCGCAAGATCCGTGGGAATCCTGGAATCGCGGCGTTTACAAGGTGAACGACAAGCTTGATCGCGCGATCGCCAAGCCCATTGCACGCACCTACGTGAAGGCAGTACCGGCGCCGGCCCGCACCGGCGTCAGCAATTTCTTTGCGAATCTGCACACCACCACGGTCATGGTCAACGATGCTTTGCAGGGGAAATTCGGCGCGGCCGCCAATGACCTGGCGCGCCTGATCGTGAATACCACGGTGGGCGTCGGCGGCCTGCTGGACCCGGCAAGCCAGATGGGCTTGGACAAGAATGACGAAGATTTTGGGCAGACACTGGGCCATTGGGGTGTGCCGCCCGGACCGTTTGTGGAAGTGCCATTTTTTGGACCTTCCGATACGCGTGACGGGCCCGGCCGCATCGTGGATATATTCACCGGGCCCACGCATTACATCAGCAACAACTGGGTGTCATACGGTCTCTACGGCGTGAGTTTCGTCGATGCAAGAGCCGGACTCTTGTCGCTCGATGAGACGCTGCAAAAAGTCTTCGACCCCTATGCTTTCGTTCGCGACGCCTATTTGCAGCGGCGCGCTTACCTGGTGTCGGACGGCAAAGTGACCGATGAAGTGTTGGTCGACCCGGGCGATGATGACACTGATTCGAAGGCGCCCACAGCGCCGCCGAAAACGCCGCCGCCCACGGCAACGCCGCCGCCGCAAACACCGCCGCCTCAAACACCGTCACCGTAATCGTAATCGGCGAAAGGCAATCAACCCGCCGGGTTGGCTCGGCAGCTAATTCGGCGGATTATTCGCCCTGAGAAAGTCCACGGTGGCTTGCAGCATCTGCAGCCGTGTTTCACTGCGCGACAGCCAATGATCTTCGTGCTTCATCGTCACCAAGGTCACCGGCTTGCCGGCCCGCTTGAGCGCGCTCAGCATGACATCGCTTTGTTCGTAAGGGACCACGGTATCGTCGCGGCCGTGAATCAGCAGTATCGGAACGGTCACGGCGGCGACATGCTCTATGGGTGAGATC
>DATNKC010000330.1:0-5571 GCA_035603615.1 Steroidobacteraceae bacterium
GGGCCCAGTGCAGTCCGGGCTGTGGATTGCAAGTCATCGACTTGTCTCACAATGCGGCGCGCCTTTGCGACGATGTCCTGTCCAATGGGCGTAAGCGAGAAGGATCTTGCATTGCGCTCGATCAATGTGGCGCCCAAATACCCTTCCAGTTTTTTGATCTGGGTGCTTAAAGTCGGCTGCGAAACGCAACACTCCTCTGCGGCGCGGCCAAAGTGCTCGCGATCCGCCAGCGCCACCAAATACCTCAATTCCCTTAGTGTCATTAGAATACTTCCAGAGCGTCGCACTTCAGCGTATCAACTGGCAACCAACGCCCAATCCGTCAAGGTTCAGCGTTTCGTTTACTTGCCCCACCAACTCCAGAATAAGCAGCGCACCATGGGTTTCACCAATCAATAGATTGTATCGGCACGATAGACAGACTCTATCGCTAGCGGTGGCCGTCAATCCGGTACTAAACTTCGGATAGATCAGCGAGCAGAATCATGGAAACAATTGGCGGCGATTTAAATCAGATGCAGCGTACTCCGCTGGCCCCGGCTCACGTCGAGGCATTGCGCAAAGCCGGCGCTGTTGCCAGCTATCCAGCGGGTACGTATCTCACCCGGCCTGGTCAACCCGTGGATCGATTCGTCTATATCGAGGACGGCGAAGTCGAGGTCGTGAATCCCTATACGGACCAACGCCATTTACCCCACACGATGGGCCCGACACAGTTTCTGGGCGAGATCGCCCTCCTGAACGGAGGCGCATGGTCGATGGCGATGCGCGCGGTGCGAGACACGCGGGTGATAGATGTACCGCGAGAAGCGGTACTGACCCTCATGTCTCAGATTCCTGAGATGTCCGACATTATCATCACCGTGTTTTCGGCGCGCCGCCGCCGCCAGATCGAGGAACGGATCAGCAGCTTGCGGTTAATCGGCGAAGATGAGGACCGAAACGTGCGCCGCATCGCGGAGTTCGCGAGCCGCAACCACATTCCGTATATCTCGTTGTCACTCGGAGATCCTGAAGCCGAAGCGCTCGCCCGTCGCTGCTCTATCGCTCCAGGCGTACCCAGCGTGATCTTCGGTCGCGATCTCGTTGTGACTGAACCCACCCCCGACAAGGTCGCGCGCCTGCTCGGCCTCAATCGTGATTTCGGGGATCACGACGTATTTGACGTGTTGATTGTCGGCGGAGGGCCCGCTGGGGTGGCCGCCGGCGTGTATGCGGGAGCCGAAGGTCTGCGCGCCCTGGTCGTAGAGGATGTCGCGATCGGCGGTCAAGCGGGAACCTCCAGTCGTGTAGAGAATTATATGGGCTTTCCAACCGGGATTTCCGGCGCGGACCTGGTTTGGCGCGGAGAAGTGCAAGCGATGAAATTCGGCACGCGCTTCGCCATGCCGCGGCGGGTGGCGGCGCTTGAGAGGCTGTCAGATGCGAGCTTCTGCGCGACTTTCGATAACGGCCAGCGCGTTCGTGCCAAAGCGGTGGTGGTCGCGACCGGAGTGCAATATCGCCGGCTGCCGATCGCCAGATTTTCTGAATTCGAAGGTGCCGGCATTTACTATGCCGCGACCGAGATGGAGGCGCGCTATTCGAAGGGGACGGATGCGGTCATCATCGGCGGCGGGAACTCTGCGGGACAGGCGGCGATGTTTCTGAGCCGCTCGGCGCGTTGCGTGCGTGTCTTGGTCCGTGGCGCATCACTGGCCGCTTCCATGTCGAGTTACCTCTCTAGTCGGCTCGAAGCGGATCCCGGCATAACCATTGAATATGGCGCCGAAGTCAGCGCGTTGCACGGCGCCGAACACCTCGAAGCGGTAAGCATTCGCAACGTAAAGACCGGGGAGACTCGCGTCGTTGAGACACGTGCCCTCTTCGTCATGGTGGGCGCCGCGCCAAACATCGAGTGGCTCTCGGGCTTGGTGAAACTCGATGAGAAGGGATTCGTTATCACCGGTTCCGGCGAAGGCGCTGCGAGCTCGCCGTTCGCGACATCGCAGCCTGGCATCTTCGCGGTCGGTGATGTGCGCGCAGGCTCGGTGAAACGCGTGGCATCAGCGGTAGGCGAAGGATCGGTCGTAATCTCCAAGGTCTGGGAGTTCGTCAACCGCAAAGCGTGACGTTGCGGTGCTACTAGGGGCGGGCCACACTCGCCGACGGAGCCTTGAGGTCCGCCACGAGTTGCTGGAATTTCGGATTATCGCGCATCCCTTGCAGATCGGCGTCGAGCGACAGTTGGTCGAGGTCACGGTACCCCGCGCTGATGGCCTCATGCAGGTAGCGAAGCGCGCTGTCGGTATCCTGCCCCGCCGCCGCTGTACACGCGTATGAATACCACATCGAGGAACGAAAGTCGGCATCGCCGTGCTGATCGAGCATCTCGCGAAACAGCTTGTCAGCCTCAGCAGAGCGATTGCGGTGTGCCAGCGAAACGCCGAGCGCGCGCATGGCATCGGCCGTTGCGAGTGGGTTTGTACTGAGCGGTACTTGCGCCAACGATTCCCTCGCCAGCGGTTCCGCTTCCGCCCACCGCCCCTCGCGGTTCAGGATTTCCGCCAAGCCGGTCTGGGCATCCACCGTGTCGGTAACCGCGCCCGCCGCACGGCGCAGCCCCGTCACGGCTTCTCGTTCCAATCCCTCGGCGGCGGCCAGGTCGCCTTCGAGCAGCAAATCCCGCGCGACCGAGGATTCAGACCAGAGGGTTATCGAGTTGTCCTGGCCCAGAGTTCGGCTGCGTATGGCCCAAGTCTCGCGGTCCAGCTTTTCCGCTTCGACGCCGCGCCCTTCGCTTCGCAATAGAAAGCCCAAATGAGCCCGGGTCATGAGCGTCACGTCGTGTTCAGGCCCAAATACCCGTTGCTCAAGCGACAGGGCGCCGCGAAATAGCGGCTCCGCTTCTGCACGGCGGCCCTGGAAGTTGATCACGATGCCGAGATTGCTCATCGTCTTCAACGTGTCGGGATGGTCCGGACCCAGCACGCGACGATCAGCGTCCAGCGACTGGCGAAATGCCTGCTCCGCATCCGGCAACCGCTGTTGAATGAACAGCGATCCGGCCAGCAAACTCCTGGCCTGCAGGGTCAGCACACTTTCCGGCGCCATTCGTCGTGTGGAAATTTGGATGACCTCGCGCGCCAACGCTTCCTCGCCACGATAGTCATTCCGGCGTTGCAGCGCGCTTGCCAAATGGATCATGGATTCGAGCGTCAACGGATCCTCCCGGCCGAGAATGCGCTGCTCATCCGCCAACACCGCGCGCTCCTGTGATTCCGATGCCGCCAGATCTCCGAGGCGCAACTCGCTCCAGGCGACCAGCTCGCGGGAGGTCAGCGTCTCGCGGTTTTCAGGTCCCAGCAGTGCCAGCTGTGCCTCCAGCGCTGCCGTCGCCAGATCGTGGGCACGTGGGTACAACCCCAAATTCATATAGGTCCGCGCCATCACCTGCATCATCTGCGCTTGCACCTGCGGGTCCCGACCCAACCCTAAGCGAATGTCGTTCGACGCCTTGTCGAGGATTTCCCGCACCGTGACGCTGTTGCCACGCGCCTCGGAGGGATCGGCGACCTTGAACATGCCGGTCATGAATTCCGTGATGCGCGTGGCGCGGTCGCGTTGTTGGGCCGTGCGCCGCAACTCCAGTGCCTGCAACACCGAGAATACGGCCAACAGCACCATCAGACCGGCGCTCACGCTGACGGCCACACGATGGCGGCGAATGTACTTGCGCGCCCGATAGGCCGTACTCGGCGGACGGGCCAGCACCGCTTCGTGATTGAGATAGCGCCGCAGGTCCGCCGCCAATTCGGCCGGTGTGCCGTAGCGGCGTTCGCGGTCGCGCTCCAGGGCCTTCATGGCAATCCAGTCCAGATCGCCGCGCAGCAGGCTGACCAGTTCCGCGCGATCGGTACAGCGCGCCGCGGCGGTGGTGCTCGAGGTGTCGCGATCGCCGCTGACCTTGCCACTCGGTTTCGGCGGATCCTCCTCGCGCAGGCGGCGCAGCAACTCTTCCATGGGCGGCTGCTGGCGCGGCGTGATTTCAAAGGGCTGCAGTCCCGTGAGCAATACGTATAGGACAATGCCCAGCGAATAGACATCGGAGCGCGTATCAACGTCCCGCGCGTCGCGGTTGAACTGTTCCGGACTCATGTACCCGGGGGTGCCGAGTATTTGGCCCCAGCGGGTGTACTGCAAAGGATCGTTGGCCTGGGCCGCCATGGCCTTAACCTCGATGGCCTTCGCCAGCCCGAAGTCGATGATGCGCGGCTGTGGGCGGCCGTCGACCTCCACCACCAAAATATTGGCGGGCTTTAGGTCGCGATGAATGAAGGCCTTCTGATGTGCGTGCTGAACGCCGTCGCAGGCCTGGATGAAAAGTTCAAGCCGCTGGCGGATCGTGAGCTTGTTCTGATCGCAGTATTCGGTGATCGGTGGCCCCGGCACGTACTCCATGACGAAGTAAGGCTGGCCCTGCGGTGTTGCGCCGGCGTCGAACACTTTGGCAATCGCAGGATGATCCATGATGGCCAATGATTGCCGTTCCGCCTGGAAGCGTTGCGCGACCGACTCGTCGTACATGCCGGCGCGGATCAACTTGAGGGCCACCCGCCGCCAGACCGGGGAGATTTGCTCCGCGAGCCACACCTGACCCATGCCGCCTTCGCCGAGCTTGGATATGAGCCTGAAGCGTTCGCAAAAGATTTGTCCCGGCGACAAGGCGCCGGCGTCGCCCGGCCCATCGGAGCCGGCGCCGGGCGAGGATAATTCCAGAAACCCGGCGCTCATTCGGGCGTTCTCCTGGAGCAGCGATTCGAGTTCCGCACGCAATTCCGGCTCGCCGGCACATTCGTCATCCAACAATGCGGCGCGCCGCGCCGGCGTCAAGGGCAGAGCCTGGTGCAGGAGTTCCTTCAGCCGCTGCCAACGCGCGTCGCTCATGGCGACGCCGCGCGACTCATTTCGCGATGCAACCAAATCCGCGCCGTGGCCCAGTCCCTTTCGACCGTCGCCACCGAGATCTCGAGCACCCCTGCTATTTCATGCGCCGACAATCCGCCGAAGAACTTCATTTGCACAATTTTGCTCTGTCGATCATCGATCCGCGTCAACGTCTCCAAGGCATCGTCCAACGCCACGAGTTCCTCATCCCCTGCAATGGGTAGCTCTACAATCTCCTCCAAGGCGATGCGATTTCCCCCATCGCGCTTGTTTGCCTGGTGGCGGCGGGCGTATTGGACCAAAATTTGCCGCATCAGGCGTGAGGCGATCGCAACGAAGTGCGCGCGATTCTGTAGTTGGCTGGGTTGGCTCCCCATCAATTGAATGAAGGCTTCGTTGACCAGCGCCGTGCTCTGCAGTGTGTGACCCGCTCGCTCCGATTTGAGGTGGTAGTGCGCGAGACGCCGCAGCTCCTGGTAGATCGCGGGCACCACCGCATCCAGTGCTTCGGGGTCACCCTTGACCCATCGCTGCAGCAGCCCGCTGATCTGACCCGAATCCACCGACATCGGGGCTCCCTAGCTCTTGTGGCCTTAGGATTTCAGACTATTCGGGTCCGTCACGGCCGTCAATCGCCCGCCAAAC